>CAYRBR010000006.1:0-41811 GCA_964422555.1 uncultured Caldisericota bacterium
GTATCGAGGATCGTCGGGATGAACTGCAATAGCTGAATCCCCAAGCATTGTTTCAACACGGGTTGTAGCTATTGTTATGTATTCATCCGAGTTTTCAATATAATATTTAATGTATACCAGTTCTCCTTTAACTTTTTTATGGAAAACTTCAATATCAGATAAAGCAGTTTTACATCTAGGACAATATTGGACCATCCGTTTCCCTTTATATATCAAACCCTCATTATAGTAGCTTACAAAAGCTTTTACAACTGCTTTTTCATATTCATCATCTTTTGTAAATCGTAGAAGGGACCAATCAGGGGATATTCCAAGCTTTTTCATTTGCTCGATGATTAAATTGCCATATTCTTCTTTCCATTCCCATGCTTTCTTAATAAACTCTTCACGACCAATTTCGTATTTATTGATTCCTTGCTTGCGCAAACCTTCTTCTACTTTGTTGTCAGTTGCTAAACCTGCTTGGTCAGTGCCGGGAAACCAGCATACAGAATAACCGTTCATACGTTTGTATCTACACACTATATCAGGGAGCGAAAGATCCATTGCATGTCCAAGATGAAGTACACCTGTGATGTTGGGAGGAGGCATAGTGATACTAAACACTTTATCTGAAGAGGTGTGGTTTTGGGGAGCAAACAAGTTCTTATCTTCCCAATATTTGTATATTTGTGGTTCGATCTCTTTAGCTGAATAGGGCCCTTTAGTATATTTAAACATTGCTTCTCCTATGAATTGCTCATTAATATCTTGTGGTGTATATCATTTGCAGTTACAGCTCCATCATTCATTGCAGTAACAATTTGTCGAAGACTCTTCGATCGGATATCTCCAACAGCATAAAGGTTGGGGGTTTTCGTTTCATTTTCAATAGATGTTTCGATGTAACCTTTCTTGTCAAGATGAACAAGTTCCTTACACAAGGAAGCATCTGGTTCATATCCTGCAAAAACAAACACTCCATCAATCGATATTTTTTTTGTTTGATTTGCTTTATTATTGAAAAAAGTAATGGCGTTTACCGTTTCATCGCCATGTATTTCTTTTGGAATGCAAGAAAAGTGAATAGAGACTTTAGGGTTCTTTTTTATTCGATCAGCAAGGACAGAAAAACCTCTAAACTCATCTCTTCGATGAAAAAGATGTATTTGTTTCGCAAAGGTAGAAAGATAGATGGTTTCTGTAAGGGCGGTATCTCCACCACCAATAACAGCTACAGTTTTATCTTTAAAGAAAGGAGCATCACAAGTTGCACATGTACTTACACCCCGTCCTGTCCATTCTTTTTCGCCGGGGATATTTAATGGTCGATTTTTTGTACCAGTAGCAACAACTACAAAGTCTGCTTCTTTCTGGTCTTGATTGTCTAATAAAAGCGTAAATATACCTTTACTAGACTGAATTGATGTACATTTCTGATTTGTAATAGGGATCGATAAGCTTTGAATTTGCTTTTGTAACAAAGAAGCAAAATCAAATCCATTAATACCTTCGGGAAATCCCAAGTAGTTTTCGATAATATTTGGTATCATTATTTGCCCACCTACCATAGGATTGGGTTCAATTAAGGTAACTTCATGGGAAAACCTTTTTAGGTAAACTGCAGCAGCAATACCTCCCGGTCCTCCCCCAATGATGTAGATTCTTGGATTAGTCATAAACAACGTCCTTTGTATTAATTGAATGAGCAATACTAAAACATATAAGTTGATTGTTGTTAGAAAGCAGAAATATACCTTCATAGTGTATATTTGATGTATTTATATATCCACGGATATGGATTTCATCTGTTTCTTTACTTGTTTTTGTGTACATCGTACCTGTAAGAACAATGGTGCTATCGGTAAACAAAGAAAAAACTTCTGGGTACTGTGTTGAACATATAAAACTTGTTGGAGAAATGCTTTTGAGAGATTTATCGATGGGAGTATCTAAATAAAATTGATGGATTGTACCACAGATTTCAATAGTATTGGTTAAAAGGGATTCTTTGATAATAGAATAGTAATCATTTAATGAACTTTCCGAACTATTGTAGGTGCAAGAGAAACAACCAAATGTTAGAAAAGCAATTAGAAGAAAAGAAAAGAAGTGTTTCACTATGTACCTTGTTCTTCAGAAAAAGACCACTCAAATTTTATCCCATCAACATAAAGGTAGACTCTATCAAGGTCAGAAGGGAGAAGGCATAGATAACGAAGGGGATAAATGTCATTCTTTTTTAAATATTCTGGGTATTCACAAGTCATTAAGGACTCAGATATGTAATGATCGAAATTGTATCGAACACCGTTTTGATCTTCTAAGTACATTTCGATATCGGAAAGAGCTTTTTTGGAAAAGTTTCTATTTTGTAAAGAAAAACTCACCATCGAAATATTTTTAGTTTGGTCTACGGGATAGAGCTTTGCCTGGTACCGATCCACAGAATACACTGCATTTGTATTGGATGGAATAGAATTAATATCTTCTGGTCTTTCAATGATATAGGCTGTTGTGTTGTTTGGTTTGTCGATAAGAAGATCTAATGTATTTCCATCACGAGTGATTTTTATAATTTTCATGGGACTTCCCTCAACATTCAAATATGTGTAGGGAAAGCTTCTTACATTCGTGATAGATGTTGGTATTTTTATATCTGGTGCTGATACAATATTCTGAAACACAACATCGAGACCATTCGCGCTGTGCACAATCTCAGACGAATGATATGTTTCAGTTAGATCACTTGTTTCCATTTTTTTTGAACAACTGTACATTGTCATTGAGAGAGCTATAAATAAAACCGCAAAAAAACATAACAAAAACTTACTTTTCATAAAAACCTCAGTTTAAAAAAAGAAATTCTCTTTTCTTTTTAAATTGTATTCTCTTCTTCGAGCGTATCTTCCTCATTAACTGGAATATCTCGTTTTAAAGAGGATTCTTCAATATCCTTAATGAAGTCTTTCCCTTTTTTAATAATTTCATCAGTTTCGGATTTCATTTTCTTTGATATGTTTTTAAGATTGTTTTGAAGATCTTCTGTTGAATCCATTATTTTTCTTCTAGTTTCTTCACCTGTACTAGGGGCAAGCAATATTCCTGCTAAAACTCCAAGGGCAAGCCCAAAAAATAAACCAGCACCAAAATGATTACTTTGTTTCTCCATTACGAAATACCTCCATTCGTTTTTTTGAACATTCTAATAAAGTTGTATACGATTGTGCCAACAGCGATAGCTTTGTTTGTAATATCAATCCATTTGCGGGTTTCTTTTGCTTCATCTTCTGTAGCACATATTTTTTTATTAATTCCTTCAAGAGTCGCTGAGGCTTGATTCCCAATATCTTCAGTTTTATCTTTAAGAGTTTCAACCAGAGAATCGATACTTGATGTTAACTGAGTAACTTTAGATAAAAGAACTTTACCTGCAACAAGGTAAATAACCAGTCGTAAAAGAATAGCAAAAGCGATTACTATTATTGATATAGCTACTGTCCAAATAATTGGGTCAGGTAATTCCATATTATCAAACCTCTCTTCTAAAAAGATGTTTTTATTATATAAAAATTATACCTATTTTCTACTTAAATATTGGCAAGAACACGTTTTTTAAGTTACAAAAATGTTACAAGAAAACAAGATTTATAGACTTTAAAAAACCGTGGTTGTATACCTTTTATTGACTTAACCTGTAAATATCGAAACCACGATATTCACAGAAACTTCTTGATAGTACGAGGTTTAAAAGTACAATTTAATAAAAATTATTGTTGTGGAGGTGTATGTGTGAAGAAAATTAAGCGTTTTTTAGCCGTCACGCTAACTTTTCTTTTGGCATACAGTATGTTAATTGTTAACTTACCATCTGCCAAAGCGTTAGATATTTTCCCGTTTGTGGTACTTTGTACCGGAAATGTAAGAGGTCAATTAGAACCTTTTAAGTATGGACCTAACGTTAACGAAGGTGGTTTAACAAAAGTAGCAACTGTTGTTGATCAAATTCGAAAAGAAACTGAAGATCGAGAAGGTTACCATATGCTAATTGATGCTGGTAACACTCTTTTTGGATCCGATTTAGCTACGTATTATACCCAAAAACCCATGCCTGGGAAACCACATCCAGTGGTAGCCGTAATGAATGAACTAAAATATGATGCTGCAGGGTATACTTCTCTTGATTTTTCGATGCCCCCTCAAATTCGAGATGCCCGAAAAAGAGAAAGCGATTTTACTTGGGTTTGTACAAATGCATATAAAAGTGGAAGCCTCTATGCTTCTGATCATAGAATGCTTGTTTATGATGTACCCAATTCTGCTCATGTATTGAAAATTGCAGTTATCTCTTTACCAGACCCATCAAAGATGAAAGCAATTCCTCCTGAGAGTATTAAAGGATTAACTTTCTACGATCCTATTGAAGAAGTTGTTCGAGCAAGTGATGTTCTTAAAGAAATTGAAAGAGCTGACTTCATTATCCTTTTAACCGATATGAAGTGGGAGAACGACAAAAATAAAAGAAAAGACACATTCTTAAATCAATTACTCTTCAGATCCAGAATTGATATTTGTGTTTGTGCTTCTGATGATCCTATCTCAGGGGAACAAGTTGTATATCCGGATTCTGATGAATTTCCAGGTCATGATGTGTTGATATCTTCTCCTGGAAGATATGCTCTTGGTCTGTCAAGAATTGAATTAATGCTTGAAAAATGTAAATGTCCTGTAAAACCTTATGAAGTAATGAAAAAGGAAAATGGGAATCGTTTGATAACTGGTAAGGTTGTCAAAATTGGTCAGGCAATTAATGAAAATGAAAACATTAAGGATCTTGTCGCAACCTACAGAAAAAATGCTGAAAAAACATTTGAAGAACTTGTTGGGACAGCAACACAGACTTTTACTTTTTCCGGAAGTACCTACAAGCCAACTAGTTTATCAAACCTAATGCTTGATACTTTAACAAGAGTCTCGGGTACTCCTTTGGCAATGTGTCAACCTTCTGAGTTATTACATAATCTTAATAAAGGTCCGTTAACTTATGGTGATATTTATAGTTTAATGGCAAGTGAAGATACAATTTATACTGTATCTCTGACTGGGAAAAAGATTAAAGATACTCTCGAAGACGTTGGTAACAGTTTAGCTTTTGGAACCGAAAGTGCTGGAATCAGCACAAAAGGTTTTTCTTATAAATTAGATTTAACAAAACCTTCTGGTCAAAAAGTTATTGACTTAAAAGTACTAGGAACCCCTATTGACATAAACAAGAGCTATGATGTTGCTGTAACTGCTGCACTCGTATCTGGTTCTGGTAGACCCGATTCACTTGCCAATGTAACAATTAAAGAGAATATGCGAAAAAATATTCGTAAAGCAATCATTGACCACATGTATGATGTTCCCAATAAGCAGATTTCACCCATAACATCTGGTAGCTGGTATACGGTTCCTGACTATCTTGATCATTGGGGAAAAGAACCCATCGCTTTTCTTGTTGAAAAAGGCGTCATAAAAGGGTATACAGATGGTTCATTTAAACCAAATAATGTAATTACAAGAGCAGAATACACCACTGTTGCCATGAATGCTTATGGTATTCCACAGGTTAAGCCTGCAGAACCATCATTTAAAGACGTTAAAACCACTGACTGGTATTATGGAATTGTTGAAGGGGCAAAAGAAAAGAAAATGATTCCTTTTGCCGAAGGCGACTTATTTATGCCAAATAAGCCTATTACTAGACAAGAAGCAATGATTGAACTAGTAATTGCTTATACTGACAATCCTGAAGCTCCTGAGAATAATGAAGATACAATTGAAAGATTTAAAGCAAATGTGAAAGATTGGGAAACCATTTCTGAAATGGCTTTGCCTTATATGATCTTTGCGTATAATAACGGACTAATTACCGGTTATTCTGATGGAACGATTAGGCCAAATAAATCGATATCTAGAGCTGAAACCGCTACTATTGTCTTCAGAGCTCACTATCCGATTATTATGATTGGATCAACCGGAAATGTAGCTAATTACATTTCCTCAGAATATCGAGACCCTAACGAAGATCGACCTATTGGTGGTTTTTCTTCTGTAGCCTCATATTTCGAAGTAATGAATAAGCGAAATCAGAATTTCATGGCTGTAGATGCTGGTAACTTTCTAATGGGTTCTGCCTTATCTTATCTTTCCAAGGGAGAATATGTTGTCAAGCAATATGAATACATGAATTACGGTGCAATTGGATTGTCCGATGAAGACTTCTTCTATGGTTTTGAACCATTGAACGTAATCAATAAGTCCATTGATATTGTTGCTGCTGATATTTATAGTAAAGAAACCGGTAAGCCTCTTTATAAGGATCACGTTATTCAAGATTATCAAGGTATCAAAGTTGGTATTACTGGAGTAACAGGGTTTTCTTTAGAAAAACCATATTTACACCCAGAAGTAAAAGATGCCATCGATATTAAAGATGCTGTTGTTGCTGCAAACCAAATGTTGGCTAAATTAGAACAAGAAGGTTCTAACATCACTGTGTTGACCGTTGGAATGGAGAGTCGTGTAAACTTGGACGGTGAATTATCTCCACTAATGGTAGAATATGTTGAAGCACTTAATCCAAAACCTTCATTAATTATCGCTTTAGACGAAACATTTGGATATACATTTGAGTTTAATGGAATTCCTATTATAGCTCCTGGTAGATATGGAAATTCTCTTGGTGAAACAAAAATAATTGTAGATGCAATCACAAAAGAAGTTCAAAAAGTACAAATTTCTAATCAATATTCCTACACTGATGACATGAAACCTTCTGAGGAATCATTTAAGATTTTCGAACAATATAACAATATTTACAAGAATGAATTGGATGAAGTAATTGGAAAATCAAACAATGGAATGACAATTAGTATTGGTGGAGAATCTACCCTCGGTAACTTAATTTCCGATGTAATGAAATTAAGTTTTGAAAAAGATGGTGCCCAGGTTTCCTGCATCACTCCTGGACTTATTAAAGCCAATATAAATGCTGGCGATATTACTGCTGAAGAGATTTACAATGTTCTTCCGAAAGATGAAGACCTCGTTTTGATAGAAATGAAGGGCGAGGATCTAATGATGGTATTGGAACACGGATGTACTTTTAGTGCAGGTATGACTCAAGTATCTGGTATTAACCTTGCCTACGATAATTTACGTTTCTTGTACGATCGTATTGTTGAATGTAAATTGACAACTGGGGAAACTATTCAATCTGAAGATTTATATAAGGTTGTTACCACTGAGTCTATGCGTAGAGGACTAGATGGTTATGAGTGGTTTGCTAATGGAACTGTTTTAAAATATGCCGATAAATCTTTGCGAGAAAATCTTTTTGCATATATTGAAAAAGAAGGTACTGTTGATCGTGAGATTGAAGGCCGAATTGTTTTAGTTTATACAGGTTAGTGTTAGTGGAGGTAAGAAGCATGAATTTTAAAAGTATTGTAGCTTTTTTAGTTGTGTTTGCTTTGTCTGTTACCTGTTTTGTTAGTTGTGGAGAACCTGCTTCTGATAATGGTAATCAAAGTACTGATAACGGAACAAGCGAAGTAACACAAGAAAAACCAGAAGACCAAACTGCAACGATTGTAGATTGTAATTTTATTGATGTAAAACCTACCCTAGATGGTGTCCAAGATGAAGAAGTTTGGAATACTATTGAACCATCTACCATTGAATTGGAAAGTGGTAATCAAGTTTGGTTAAAATCTTATTATGACAACGACAATGTCTATTTCCTTTTTGACTGGATTTCTCCAATGACTAATTCTGCAGAAGATAGTACTGCAGGACATTGGTATAAAGACGAAGAAGGTAGCTGGACATGGGATTCTAAAATGGATACCCTGTCGGTCGCATGGGATTTGTCTGGTATACCTGATTTTGCAGAAACTGGTTGTACTCCTTTATGCCATGATCAATCAAATGTTCTGGATAATCGTTATATGGGAACCGATGTTACGGGCGATATTGTTGAATTATGGGTTTGGAGTCCGGCCGTCAGTGGAATGAAAGATATCATGGCATCCTATATATGGATCGATCCAGCTGGAGAAGATACAGAAGATCCAAATTGGGATAACAAAATAACCTGGGAAAAACTTCCTGGTGAATATGGATTTTTCTACAACCGAGACGAAAATGAGAAAAAACCATTAGAAGGAGATGTTGATGCTCCTTTATATATAGTAACAGATGAACAACCATCAGGTGATGCTGCTTTAGTTGCTGCCATTGGTAAATATGATATGGGTGGATATGTTTTAGAAGTCGCAAGACCTCGAAATCCCTCCCATCGTGATTTAACACATTTTGAAGTTAGTGACACAGGTTATGCTGATTACTTATTTGCGACCGCTGTACACAGTTTAGACGAAAGAGAAAATCATTGGACTCCCGATACTGCTTCTACTTTACGTATGATTGGTAAAGCTGTATCCGAGTAAGAAGGAGTAATTATTTATGACTTATAAAAAACTCATTACATTTGTAGTGGTTGTAGCTTTGTTGTTTGGTATTCAATTTGTTCCAGGAATGATGAACGTCAATACTGAAGCTGCTTCTGTTGAAAAAATCGGAATCTACACTAACTCTTTTGGATATTATGTATACGTTTCCGATCCAATTAAAAACCGTGTTTTAAAATATTCAACCGATGGAACTTATTTATCCGTAATTATCCCAACAGTATCGACCCATACATCTGGTGAAAAATGGCAGATTAAAAAGTGTGTTGACATTATTACTTGTCGTTTAACTGATGTTATTGGTGTGGCTGATGCAATAACTGGTCATTCATTCATCTATGAATTGAATGGTCATACTCACCATAAAAATGGAGAACCTGGTACAGGTCCGGGCAAATTGAAAGAAATGTGGGATGTTGCCATGACTGAAATCGATGAAATTAAGTCTCAGGCACTTCTTGATAAAGCTCAGAGCAAGGTATCCCATTGGACACCACCTCCAGGAGGAATTAAAGATCCTAGAGATGGTACTTTTATTCGAGATTTTGGTAACACAGGTTCTGCTATAGAGAAATTACTTCACCCAGAAGGTATGTGTTATGCTAAAACTCACGAATTACTTGTAGCTGATACTGGCAATAAGAGAGTTGCGATATATGATCTTAAAGGAAAATTTGTAACCGAAATTAAAGGTAATTTTTCTGACCCTTGTGACGTTGGAGTTGACTTCCTTTCATCACAGGGAAACAAAATTTACGTACTTGATAGAGGATCTAAGAAAGTACATGTATTCTCTCCAGATTACAAATTTTTACGTTCCGTTAGTATTTCTTCTGTATCAAAACCATCTGCATTGACAATTGATACTGACAACTTTATTTGGGTTACTGACTGTGCCCAAAACAAAGTTTATAAGTTTGATCAAAATGGGAACCAAAAAGTTCTTATTAGCAATGCAATTAATCCTCCAAACATGACTCGAAAGATAGTTCGTGTATTCATTAAGAAATACATTATGACTGTAAACGACGAAGTAAAAAGAGTGGATGCCCCGCCTTATATTGAAAATGGTCGAACAATGGTACCTTTAAGAGCTATATCTGAAGGTTTAGGAGCTGATGTAGGTTGGGATGGTACTGAACAAAAAGTTACTATTAAACTAGGTAAAAACACGGTAGAGGTTTGGATAGGCAAGACAAATGGTAAAATTAATGGTAAACCATATCCAATACCTGATGGCGTTGCCCCAGTCATTAAACGTGGACGTACTTTTGTACCAATTCGTTTTATTGCTGAAGCATTAGATTGCTACGTTGGATGGAATCCAAAAGATCTAAGATACAGCGCTTCTGCTGTTACTTGTTATTATCCGAAATAGAAGATTCAAAACACTAGGGTCTCGTTTTTTCAACGAGACCCTAGTTCAAATAACAAATGCAAAAAAATAAAAAAAGCTCACTTGCCAATACCCTTCAGATTTTGATTGTCATCGTGTTTTTAGTTTTTGTTTTTTTGTTTTATGCTAGGAATTTAAACAAGTACGAAACTTTTAAAAACACGACAAACAACATTGTTTCAGAACAAGATGTACAAGCCATTGTTGAAGATTCTTATAACACCTCTATATTAAATCCGAAATACGAAGCTTCGTTCATTGAAAAAGTTCTTTTTTCAAGTATTGATCATTTATCAAAATGGAATTTAACCTCAAATTTTATATCTTACATAAATTCACGTCAAGACTGGGTTATGGATTGCTCTGAATGTGCTCTCGATGGATCTTGTGAAGACTTAGAGAAAGAGCAATTCTTTTATCCTGTAGATATATCATTCTCAACGTTAGAAGAGATTGAAGAAAAATATAAAAACGTTTTTATTATTGATGTTCGTACTGTAGAAAAGTGGGAAAACGGTCATATACCGAATTCGGTACCAATACCTGTATTAGACGTTGTTCCTTATTTATACCCGTTAGACAGATGGAGTGAAGTTATTATTGTAGGGGATAACTATTTAGAAAAAAAAATAGTAGGAGAAGCTTTGATACGTTTAAATTTTCATAGAGTTTATAAAGTAGTTGAACCAGTTAATATGTACCCAGGAAAATTGGAATCCATAAATGGAAACTAAAGACATAACACTTGTTGCCGTTTCAAGTGCCGTCGGTGCTATATTTTATCTTGTTACAGCACCTTTAATAGAGACGACAGTACCTGTGATAGGATGTATTATACGACCAGTTGTATATATTTCATTTATTATGAGCAGATTTCATTTTAATACGACGCGTTTAGTGTGGGTAGCAATTTTAAGTACTTTCTTATATTCGCTCATCATTCCTTGCTTTATAAACTATGTATCTTTACCTGTGAGTATTATTTTTGTTCTTATTGTTGCTGGTTTTAGAACAAAGTTAAATGCGTTTTGGCTAACACTTATTGGAACTGCTGTAGCTTTTCTTGGTTTAATTCTCTTCACTTTTTTCTTTGCTACAAATTCAAATGAGTGGTTGCTGTATTTGAAATACTTTTTTCCTGTTATGATTCTTGGAGCAATTATTGGATTTCTTCGACAGAAATTTGGGAAGTTTAGTTGTGTAGGCTGTGATCTATGTAATAAACCCAATGCAGAGCTTTATTTTAGGAAAAAAGAAAAAATAGATTCTAGTTCATCATGTCAATGCAATTCCTCAAAACAAAAATCTATAGATACAAAAAAGCCCTGTAATACAAAAAAATTTGATGATAATGATGAGTTGAAGTCTTCCCAAGAAAAAAGGAACGGATATGAAGAATAGAACTATTGTTTGTTTTTTATTAGTATTAACAGTTTTAACTGGCCTTGCCTTTGGAGCTGGGCAAATACTTGCTAGAAACTTTGATACCAATGTAGTTTTTTACAAAAATAAGTATGTGTTCAAAATTGAAGGGCAACCAGTGAAGATGCCCGTTAAAGTAATCGTTGAAGAAACAGATATACCCCTTATTCCATTACGATTTTTGGCATCTTCTCTTCGATATAATGTGGAATGGGATGCCAATACATCAACAGCTCGTTTTTCTTCCAAATGGGGTTCATTTTCTATAAAAGTTCAGAATAAAGACGATATATATATCACTTCAACTTATCAGAATAACCCTCATGATATTATTTTAAACCGAAATCGTTTGTACGCTGATCCTGCTACAATTTGTGATCTTATGGATATAGTATCAATTGAATATCCTGAAAATAATACTGTTGCCTTTTCAGTTTCCAGAGAAAGAATAAAACTTCCTGCGCCCAACTTTACACTTAAAGACACAAAAGGACAAAATTTTAATCTTTATGATCAATTTTCCGATGGCGAAACAGAATATATTATTCTGAATTTTTATGCAACTAGATGTCCCTTTTGTTTAAAAGCTTTGCCAATGATTGTGGATTTATCTGAAGAATATAAAGATAAAGGTGTTAAAGTTGTAGGAGTTAATACTGATACTGCTGGTCAGGAAAAGGATCGAGATGAAAAACTAGAGAAGTATAATGTTCAATACACAGTTGTTCAAGACATCAACAATATAACATATGATAAATATGCTGTATCAGGAGTACCAAATTTCTTTGTAGTCGATAAAAACCTAGATATTGTGTATCATAGTATTGTTGCTGATGAAGAACAGATTGTGCTTTTAAAAGAGTGGTTAAATCAATATCTTCAAAACTAAAAAAAGAATAGAAGCTTTTTAACGAAAAAGGAAGCATGAAAGGTATAGCATGTTAAAAGATGATATAAAAAAAGATTTTATGATCGCGTATAAAAAAAAGGACAAGGTAACTGCTGATACTTTAAAAATGATCAAAGCCGCCATTCAGTATATGGAAGTTGAATTCAAATCTAAGAATAAGAGTATCTCTGATGAAGATGTTATTAAATTGTTAAAGATAGAATTAAAAAAAAGGAAAGAATCGTTTGATCAATATGAAAAAGCAGGAAGAGAAGAACAGGCAAATAGAGAATTAGAGGAAGCAGAGATCATAAAAAAGTATGTACCTGCTCCATTAAGTGTTGAGGAGATACAAAAAATTGTTTCTACCGTAATTAACGAAATTTCCGAAGATAAAAGAAATTTTGGCACAATCATGAAAAAATCTATGGCTAGACTGAATGGAAAAGCGGATGGAAAAGTAGTAAAAGAAACAATAGAAAAAATTCTAGATAACTAATTTTTTGTTTCTAAAATCCAATATGGTTTATCTTTCTTAAAGAATGGATTTAGGGCTACTCTTTTATCTGGCAAAGCAAAAACTCCAGGTGTATGTGTGTGTCCAAAAATAAAACTACTAATTTTTGTGTTCGTTTGAACAAAATCCCCAATATATTTACATCCTCTATAGGAATTGTTGTATTCCCAGTCGTAATTATCTTGGTGTATGATACATTCCTGAAACAAAGCATGATGAGTTAGCAGTATTATTTCACATACATCATTTTGTATCATGGAAATATGCTTGTTCAGATTTTTATAGCAATCATAACAAAAATCGTAATCAGTGTATTGATTGGGGAAACGTATATAAAACTTATCATTCCAGGCGGTAATTCTGAAGAGATGTCCTTCTTTGTCTTTTGTCCACAGTTCTTTTTCAACGATATCGTGAAGAGTTATTTGGCTCCAATCAAAGGTCTCTAACGTTTTCTTGCGAACGAATTGCAAAGGATTTGAACTTTCTGGTTCTCGAAATGACCGAAAAGAATAATCATACCAGCCGATGTTGCCAATAAACCCAATACGGTTATATACAAAAGGTTTATTGTCAAGGTAATGAAAGTTATTGGAAAGACATATATCGGGAAGAAGTTTTTGATAAATGTCTAAAGAAGTGTAGGATTTGTTTTGGTGAGTAAGAGATTTTTGAATCCAAATATCATGATTTCCTGCAACAAAGAGTTTGGGAACATGAATACTCTTAAAAAGGGATAGATATTTGTCAATTTTATTTAGATCCTGGGCTATATCGCCAACAATAGCAAACACGATTTCCTCATTCGGATTTTGATTCGTGTATTCCTTGATGTAATCGGGTAATTTCGAGGAATCATTTTCATGTTCTTTGTCAATATGTAGGTCGGATGTAACTAATAACTTCAATTCATTCTTCCTTGAAAATTAAGTTAATGTTAAAATGATACAACAACCTTAAACAAAACGAAAGAACGAGGAACTGAATATGAAAAAACAAATGCAATTTCAGAAAGGAATATCGTTTCTTCTAGTTCTCTTTCTGTGTATATTCGTAGTATCCTCTGTTGCGGAAGCAACCAACAGTATTTTGCTATCACAGAAAAAAAACAATGAGTATATTGTAAAACTAAAAGGCGAAGTAATGGGTAAAGTTGGAGACGAAGATTTTCTTTTAAGTAAACAATCCGACTCTCTTATTGTGATACAACATAGATGTTTTTTAACTAAACTATATAAAACATGCCCATCCACCAAAATATTAGGCGAGTTCCGTCATGTGTGGAATGGCTATGCAATCGAAGCAACTCAAAAAGACATAGACAAGATAAAAGAATTGGAACAAGTTGAATCTGTGTATTTAGCAAATCAATATTACTTGCAAAGAAAAGAGGGCTTGGAAACAATTCAAGCCAGAAACCTAACCGATAGCCTCACCGGAAACAAATTGTGTACAGGCAAAGGAATTACGGTAGGTATTATAGACACTGGTGTCGATTACCAACATGGAGATCTTGGTGGAGGTATAGGAAAGGATAGTAACGGTAATTGGTATAAAGTAAAAAAAGGATTTGATTACTCAGAAATGAGCTCAATTCCCTACGAATCTGGTTTTTCTAACCATGGTACACATGTTGCTGGAATTGTTGCAGGGAATGGAGAACCTGGGATAGCAGTTGGGCAATCATATGGAACAGGAATTTCACCTGAGGCAAATTTAATTGTTTACAAAGTTTTTACAAATCACCGTGATAGTACGGGCGAAGCTTCTATTTTAATGGCACTTGAACAAGCAGTCATTGATGATTGCGATGTAGTTAATTTAAGTTTGGGTAAAAGTTTTGGGTGGTCAAACGATCCGTTATCCCTGGCATGTGAAAAGATTATTTCAAAGGGAATTATTGTTGTTGCTTCGGCTGGTAACTCCGGTGAAAGAAATTCAACTTACAATCAGTTTCCTGTACATGCTCCTGGAAGCGGAATAAATGTTTTGTCAGTAGCTTCATGCAACGACAGAATAAAAAACGGAGTCACTTTTTTTGACAAAGATAATATTGAACACACTGTTATTGGCCATCCCTTGACAGTATCTACTTCAATAAAAGATTATGACAAAAAAGATCTTGTAGTTTTACATAACCCTCTTTCAAAAGAAACTCTTTCTAGGATAGACTATAAAGATAAAATATTGATGACACAACCTAATACAATGCCTATAAGTGAAATTGAGGAATATCTTGATAACACAACAATTGGAGGGCTCATACTTGTTAACGATCGAAATTATCCTCAAATAAGTACTATAAAAAGGGATATTCTCATTCCCGTGACTAGCATTGGGAAGAGCGATGCAGAATATATTATTGGTGTAGATAATATTTCATCAGAAAAAATGAAAGCTGCTTTTTTCTATGATAAGAAGGTTGTTACAATTTCTGACTTTAGTTCGCAAGGTCCTACACCTGACTTTCAACTAAAACCTGAGATAACTGCACCTGGTACATCCATTCTTTCCTGTATTACAAACAACCAATATTCATATATGAGTGGCACCAGCATGTCATCTCCTTTTGTAGCTGGGGCTGCATCGATTATTAAACAGTGTCGACCCGATTTTAGTGTAGAAGAGATACGATCCTTGTTGATAAATTATGCTGACCCTATTCTTAATCCTCTTACATCAAATTATTACTCTATATATAGACAGGGTGGGGGTATGGTAAATCTTAAAGCATCTTTACAAGGTAAGATGACTGTGGAGCCTGCTACACTTTCTTTTAAAGAAGTAACTGATTTTAAAACAGTTGATTTTGAACTACAGAATCACTTTGAAACCGAGCAGAAAATTGAAATTGTTTGTAAAGCTACTAATAAACAGAACATTGCCGTAACGGTTTCTCCCTATAGTTATTCCTTAAAAAAGGGAGAAAAGGTCAAAATTCAAGTACGACTCGAAGTAGGTAGTAAGACATCTGAAGGTTTCGGTGAGTTTTGGATAGAAGTCCATTCGAAAAACAATTTACTTCTTCGTGTACCCTGTATTTTTTACCATGGTAATTACCCTCAAATGCAGCAAATACTCAGATCATATATGTTTCCTACTATGGCAATATCTCCTAATGGTGATGGTTCTTGTGATGAGAATACTTACAATTGTCTTTCACCCTATAATATAGATGGTCTTGAGGTGGACGTTTTTGATTCTGATCAAAAATACATTGGAAATATTTTTTATCATAGAGGTCGTATTGGGGCGGGATATTACTCTATTCCTTTTTTTGGTAGGATTTGTGGTAAAAAGCTAAAGGATGGACTTTACACAATAAAACCACACGTTTTACCCGTAAACAAAGATTACAAAAATGTAAATAATTGGATACCATGCTTATCTAGTACTGTATTGATTGATACGGTGCCACCAGAATTGACTATCAATTGTAAATGGGTAAGTACAAATGAAGTTCACATTTCTGGTTTTGTTAATGATAATAATTCAAATATGAGAGTTTTTTTAACTTATCAAGTAGACTACGATAGTGGAGGATTGATCCAACTTGAAAGTGATGGTTCTTTTAATTCAATTATTTATCTTCACAATGAGGATTGTTTTATTCGCTTCACAGCACAGGATTTAGCCGGGAATACCTGTACTATTAAAAAGAGAATCCCATTTCCAGATAATCCATTATTTGAAGTAACGAGACATTATCTTATAATGAAATAAGCTCTATTAGTAAAGGAGTCGTTATGGGTGAAAAAATATTAATGAAGGGTGCCGAAGTCATTGGCGAAGCTGCTGTTAAGGCAGGTTGTAGATTGTTTTTTGGATATCCAATTACACCGCAAAATGAAGCTCCCGCTTACATGGCAAAACGCTTACCTGAAGTAAATGGAACTTTTGTTCAAGCTGAAAGTGAAGTAGCTGCAATCAATATGCTTTATGGGGCATCAGCAGCTGGTTATCGTGTCATGACTAGTTCTTCTAGTCCTGGAATCAGTTTAATGATGGAAGGTATTTCATATTGTGCTGGTTCCGAACTACCTGTCGTTATTGTAAATGTAATGCGTGGAGGTCCTGGTTTAGGAGGTATTGGTCCTTCTCAATCAGATTATTTCCAATCCACTAAGGGTGGTGGTCATGGTGATTATAAAATGATTACTCTTGCCCCAACTAATTTACAAGAACAAGCCGATTTAATGAAAACCGCTTTTGATCTTGCTGATGAATATCGTATACCTGTAATGGTACTTAGCGATGGACTACTCGGCCAGATCATGGAAGCAGTTGAATTTAAGTTTGATGTTGATCCTGCATCACTACCTCATAAAGAATGGGCTGCTGATGGAAGGAAGAATCGTGAAAAACACTTGATTAATTCCTTAGATCTAGATCTTGATGGTTTAGAGCATCACAATGAACATTTGCAGAAGAAATATCATGAAATTGAAGACAAAGAAGTACTCTGTGAAGAATTTCATGTAGAGGATGCTACCACAGTTATCGTTGCCTACGGTACTACAGCCAGAATTGCAAAAACTGCCATAGAAATGTTACGAGAAGAAGGTTATAAGGTTGGATTGATTAGACCAATTACTTTATGGCCATTCCCTTCTAAAATTATTTCTAAGGCTGTTAAAAGAAATGATGTTAAATCATTTTATGTTTTTGAAATGAATGCTGGTCAAATGCTTGAAGATGTACAATTAACTGTGAATGGAGAAAAACCAATCTATTTCCATGGACGTCTAGGTGGAAATGTACCAAGTCCTGATGAGTTAATTGAAAAAATCAAAAAGATTTACTAGGGGGTTTTAAAAAATGAGTGAAATGAAACAGATATTTAAGGTAACTCCCTTATTATCAAAAGTTAAACGAGGATATTGTCCAGGTTGTACACATGGTGTGATTCATCGTTTAGTATGTGAAGTTATCGAAGAAATGAACGAATTTGAAAATTCAATTATTGTTGTACCAGTTGGATGTTCAACACTTGCAATACATTATTTTGAACTTGATACTGTACAGGCTGCTCATGGTAGAGCTCCTGCAGTTGCTACTGGTGTAAAAAGAGCGATGCCTGATAAAATAGTTTTTACTTACCAGGGCGATGGTGATTTAGCCTCAATTGGTACTGCCGAAATTGTCCATGCTGCAACCAGAGGAGAGAAGATAACTACTATATTTGTCAACAATGGTATTTACGGAATGACTGGTGGCCAGATGGCTCCTACAACATTAGAAGGCTGGAAAACCGAAACGTCTCCGTATGGTAGAAATCCTGTGAATGAAGGATATCCTATCCGTATGTGCGAAATGCTATCTCAGCTTAATGGCCCTGCATATATTGCACGAACATCTGTTCATAATCCAGCAAATATTGTGAAGACAAAAAAAGCAATACGAAAAGCATTCAAAGCTCAGCGTGAAGGCTTAGGATTTTCTATGGTAGAAATTTTGTCAACTTGCCCTACGAACTGGGGAATGAAACCTGTTGATTCTTTAAAACGTATTCAGAACGAGACTATGAACTATTATCCACTAGGTGAATTTACAAGTGTGGAGGGTCTATAATGAAATTTGAATTATGTGCAGCTGGTTTTGGAGGACAGGGCGTAATGGCAATTGGGCAGTTAATTTCCTATGCTGCTGTAAGTGAAAATAAATTTGCATTGTTTTTACCTTCTTATGGACCTGAGATGCGAGGTGGAACAGCAAATTGTGTGTGTATGGTTTCAGATGAAGAAATTGGTTCTCCAATTACCCCCATTCACACGAATGCCATAGTAATGAATACTCCCTCATTCACGAAGTTCGAACCCACTATTGAAAAAGGTGGGAACCTTTTAGTGAATTCTTCTCTGATTGATACAAAAACTAAGCGTCAAGATATTAATACTTATTACATTAATGCAAATCATTTAGCAGAAGAAGCTGGACACAAAGTAACAGCTAATATTGTTATGTTGGGGGCTTTGCTTAAGTTGGCAAAGTTTGCCGAGTATAATACCATTCAGCAGGTTATCAATGAGAAATTTTCAAAAAAAGGTGAAAAGATTATTCAGATTAACATGAGAGCTCTCCAAATGGGCTATGAGTCTGTATGATAAAACACAATGATAAGAGATTACGTTCGATTTTTGAAACATTACTCAAGTCGAATGGAGTGTCAAGAAATGAATCAGAAACCGTAGAAACTGTATTAGCTCTTCTTTCAACTTTACCTTTGGAAATTGTGACTAGTTCTTCTGAAGGTAAAGTAAAACCTAATCTGTATTTGAAATTACCAAAAAGAGGGGATATTTCATCCCCTCCTATTATGCTTTCTGCTCATATGGATACTGTTGAAGCCACTCCCAATATACAGTTTGAAATTATTGACGGGGTGTACAAAACAGATGGGAATACAATTCTTGGATCCGATGATAAAGCCGGTGTTGCTGCTATAATCGAGTCTCTTTATTCTATTCATGAATCGGGAAAACCTCATCCTACCATAGAGGTAGCTTTTACCGTTGAAGAAGAAATTGGACTCGAAGGAGCAAAAGCCTTTGATAAAAGACTAATTGAATCAAAAAGAGGTATTGTTGTTGATGCAGATGGTGAACCTGGCGTTGTTATGTATGCTGGTCCTTCACAAGTTCTTTACAATGTCAAAATTAAAGGAAAAGCTTCCCATGCTGGGATGTCACCTGAAGAAGGAAGAAGTGCAATTTTGTTCGCAAGTCGTTGTATTTCAAAAATTCCCTTTGGACGAATTGACTCAGAAACTACTACAAATATTGGTACTATTAATGGTGGAAAAGCAACAAATATTGTTGCTGAAAATTGTACTGTTACTGGAGAGATAAGGTCACATGATCCAATAAAACTTGAACTTATTCTCAATCAAACAAAAGATATTTTTGAGAAAGAATCAAAGGATGGTTTTAGCGTTTTATTTGAGAGCAGATATGCTTACAAATCTTTTAAATTAGATACGAATAGTAAGTTCATGAACACAGTTAAAAATGTGATGAATAGTCTCAGCCTTCCCATTGAGTACAAAGTTTGTGGGGGTGGATGTGACGCAAACATATTTAATGATGAACTTGAGAATATGGAGTGTATCAATTTAGCTTGTGGCATGACAGATGTTCATACTCATTCTGAGAGTATAAGATTCTCGGACATCCAAGCTATTACTGACGTGTTGATTAATACTTGTCTTTCTTAAAAAAAAGTGAGGGTTTAATGCTATATGATCTCTCATCCTTGTTAACAAAAGCACAAGATGAACCATTCGCTATAGGTGCTTTTAATGTTAATTCATACATTTTCGCAGATGCTTTTATTAAAGCTGCTGAAAAGGCTAATAGTGCCTTAATTCTACAGGTATCCCCTGGTATCCTTAGATCATTTCAAGGGACGTCTTTTATTCCATCCATTACCTATATGGCAAATTTTTCTAGTGTTCCTATTGTAATTCATCTCGATCACGCGAAATCGATTGATGATTTGAAGTATGCCCTACAATATCCCTTTAGTTTTTCTTCTTACATGGTTGATGGTTCCCATCTTCCTCTTGAAGAAAACATTGCTTTAATTAATTCATCAGAAGAATTAATTAAAGCAAACCTACTGAAAAAGTATCCAAGTAAGAAATTTTACGAAGACTATACTGTTTATTCTACCAAACAAGATAAGCATAAACCTGAAGATGTTTGCATTGAAGCTGAAATAGGACATGTTGGCAATGACTCTACAGATGCTTCAACAAACTCTAAAGTGGTTGATGTTGAAAAGATCCTTTCTAAGACAAATGCAAAAGCTATTGCAGTTTCGATTGGTAATGCTCATGGTCAAAAGAAACAGGATACAGATTTAGATATTAATCTTCTGAAGAGTATTAGAGATGTTACGAATGTTCCTTTGGTTTTGCATGGATCTTCAGGTGTACGCCCCACAATGATTCAGGAAGCCATAAAGAATGGTATAACAAAGGTGAATATTAATACACGATTCAAAGAAGCAGTAAAAAATGTATACGAATCCGGTTATTCGCAAAGTGGATCTGAGATATTCAGTGACTTTAAGAAACTGCAACCTTTGATTTTCAAGACATTGTTTAACGAGGCATTGGATTGCCTAAAACTACTAAATTCTGAAAATTCTGCAGAATATTTTAAGCAGTAATCTACATGAACTTCTCTTCTATCATTTATGGATAGAAGAGAAGTTCCATCTTTCAAGTGAGAATAATAGAGTAATATCTCTACTTCTCTCAACAGGATATCGATTTAGCAAAAGTGATGATATGACAGACAAATATAGGTAGTATTTGCTTTCGTTGTAGTCAATTCCTGAAAACCTGTAATAACGAGGATACTTAACATACCATCCGTCGTAAGAAGATATTTGATCGCTATTTTGGAAAAGCCATTCAGATTTGCTCCTTAAAGACGAAAACATATACCTGTTCTTGCTGTTCGGTTTACTCTTTTTTTGTACCTCTACTGAAATGTCTGAAAAGTACGTATAATTTTCACCTTCATTTGAACTCATTTCCAAAGTGTTCCCAACTTGTATGTCTGCATTTTCCCAGTCAAAATGATTTGGATTCTCATATCCACTATTTTCCATAATAGTCTTGGCTTGCTGGATAAATATACTTTTTTCGTTGTTATTCAATTCGTGTTTAGTGGAAGAAAAAGAAAAATTTCTTGGAAGATATGCGTACAAGTCGTCGCTTGATGGAGGACAGATAAGATCATTGAAAACCACAGGATTTTTCCCTTGCTCTATGAATGGTAAATCAGAGTTAAAAAAAGGATTCCATAGTTGAGATGAAAAAAGTAGCTGGATACCCAGATTGTAATCGGACTTAAGTTCAAACTCACTAAAGTTAAGCATATGTCGAACATAATAGCCGTATAAAAGGTTTGGTGAAGGATAAAGTTCAGGAAGAGTAACTTCGCTGGATACATTCTCTGAGGTTCCGATAATTCGAATCAAAGGAGAAATGGAGGTGTCACAGTACACCCAATGATCAGTTTTTAAAAAATGTATCGCTGAAAGATGGATTGTCTCTGTTTCATTACCATAGTTACATATAACACGTATTTGTGAGTAATAATGAGCTTTCCATGCTAAATGATGATCGATCAACAAAATTGGTAAAGAAACTGGATATATTCTAGCACTTTGGATTTTCTTGTTTGAAAGTATTGAAGTGCTTTCTAAGAAATTAACAATCAACTCTGAATCTTCGGAAGTGAAATCATAGGAGTCAATTTTAACCCAACAATTCATAGGAAGAAAAGTAAATAACTCATGATAATTTTCTATTTTGCTTGCCGGATCTTCCATTGCAATAGTTGGAGATGTTGATTGAACAAATAACAAGTTCGAAGCGAGAAAAAACATCAAAAAAAGGAGTAGAATCTTTCGCATACAAAACCTCCACAAAGAAGAAGATATTTTTCATAGTATACTATAAACAAGAACAAAAACTGAAAAGGTTAAGGGTGACTATGAAAAATATTACAAAATTTATACTGTTTCTCTTCATTTTATCGAGTTTACAACTGGCATCTCTACATACTGAAACTTTTGGGAGAACAATCCCAAATAAGAGTTACGATATTTGTATGCCAACTTCCGATCAATTAACCAAAGAGGATATTGTAACTGGTAAAATCACAGACTCTTTTGATGACGAAGCAACCGAAACTAGTGCTTCGTGTAGCCCTTATTATCATTATGGGTGGCTCTTACTCTTTATCATTGTTATTTCTGTTGGAATAATAGTCATATATAGAAAAGCCAAGAAAAAGGAATAACAACCAAAAAAAGTTCCTAATGTTGCTAAAAAAAACTATTTTGCTATTGAAATAAAGAAATTTTTGAGGTATAAAATAGTGCGGAAATGGAGGGTTTTAATTTGACATTTATTGTCCCATTAAAACTTTCCTTTTTTTTTATGGTTTAAAAATTTTCATCGCTCTATCAATATCTCCTGTAAGGTATGACAACACCATACCGTAATTTGTTATAGGTATTCCCATAGTTTTTGCCCGACTAATTCTGTTACATACTTCTTTCTTGTTTAAAACACAAGCACCACAATGAATAATAAGATTGTATTTTTCCAATTCTGTGGGAAAATCATGCCCCACTTTGATGTCAAAAGTAAGTTTCTTTTTTGTTTTTTCTAATAAACCATTGGGTATTTGATCACGTCCTATGTCGTTACAAACTGGATTGTGTGAACAGGCTTCTAGAATTAGAACTCTGTCTCCATCTTTTAAAAGATCAATTCTGCGGATACCTTTGTAGAATTCCTGAAGATCACCTTTGATTCGAGAAAGAAGAATAGAAAAACCAGTTACATATATATCGTCAGGTACTACTGAAAAAACTTCCTTAAATGCTTGTGAATCGGTTATAACAAGCCTTGGTTTTACAGATAATGTGGAAAGAACTTTTGGTAATCCTTTGACAGAAGTTACGAGCGAGTTTGCTCCACTATCAAGGACATCTCTAATTGCTTGTTGTTGTGGCAGTATAATTCTATCTTTTGGAGCTTCTGAGTCAATTGGTATTACCAGAACAACAAGGTCATCTTTTTGTAGAAAATCACCAACCATTCGAGGGGAGTGAATCCAATCTTTGGGGACAATTGGAAAAATTGCGCTTGTGAAATTTGCTAAAAGTGTTGAATGGGAATCAGACTTCTCAAACACAAAATAAGGAATATTTTGTGTTGTTAATTCAGAAAGTAACACCTGGTTTATAGATTCTCTTTTTTCTTTTGTAAAGCATATACAGAATGGGATTTTGGATTCTCTTAGTTTGCTACATAAGGCTCTGTCTTGTTTATTCCAGGTAGATGGAATTGAAACCAATACAGCAATGTCAGATCGAGAAAAGTACTGTATTGTTCGATCTATTCTTTTCTCTCCCAAAACAGATGCATCATCAAAACCTGCAGTATCGATAAATAATACTGGACCGAATGGTTTCAATTCCATAGCTTTTTCAATGGGATCAGTTGTCGTGCCAGGGATATCTGAGACAATTGCAACATCTTGATTGGTTAAATGATTAAGAAGGGTACTTTTTCCAGCATTTGTCTTCCCAAAAATACCAATATGTAATCGTAAACTCTTAATGGTCGCCATAAAAAGGATCTCCTTTACAGAAAGAAGGAACTTTGTCAGCTTTATAAATCAGTGAAACTACTTTATCAAGAGACATATTTTGTTTGCCATCATAGATTTTGTATAAAAGTTGTTTTGAGGTAGGTGTGAAATTAATCATGAAAACATTTGCACAAAATTGTAATGCTCTCACTGATAATTCTTCTCCAGCTATCGAATGGAATGCTGTCGTAATTGGAATCATTGTTGTGTTGTTGAAAATTCGAGATAGGATCATAGCTTTTAGAGTTTTAAAAACATTACCATGTGGATGATTTCTTAGTGGGGTATTGGAAGACGGTATGAAAACACCAATACCCCACATGTCATATTTGCGCTGTGATAGAAAATGAAGCTCATTAATAATGTCATTGGTGGTCTGATTAGGCAATCCAACTAAGAAACCAGAACCAAGAATGTAACCAGTTTTTCTAATTGTATTTTGGGATTGTAAACGTTCTAGAAGTGTTTGTCCTGGATGAAGAGAACTATAAATCACTGGGTTACATGACTCGTGTTTTATAAGATAACGTTCTGCACCTGCGTTTAAAAGAGTTTTATAAGTTTTTTCAGATCGTTCACCTATAGAAAGAGTTATTGCCATATCGGGGAATGAAGTATGAATAGATGCAACAAGTGAGCTGAGTTTTTCTCGGGTGAAGAAAAAGTCTTCACCCGATTGCAATACAACCGATCTAATCCCTGTATCATAGATATTTTGAACAGACTGAAGTATTTCTTTAACCTGAAGTCGATATCGTTCAATTTTATTGTTGTCTTTTTGTAAACCACAATAACAACAATTACATGAGCAAAAGTTTGAAAACTCAATCAAACCTCTTATAAAAACTTTTTTCTGGTAATACTTCTCAGTTATGTACTGTGCTTGCTTACAGAGTAATCTTTCCTTAGTGCACGTTAATTTTAAATCAGGGTTTTCTAGGAAATCCTTAAGAAAATGTAAACTTGTATTAGAAGTAAAGATCACGTGAACCCTGTTGAATACTATTGTATTTCTCGATTAACTCTTTGTACTCTGTTGAAGCAAAACGTTGCTGAACTTCATCAATTTCTTTTTGTATGATGATTTCACCTGCAGCTTTTGTTTCTTCAGATGCAAAGTCATCTAGCCACTCTCTAAAAGTAAGAATAGCATTTAGTTTACAGAATTCTCCTTCACGACCACAGCGCAGAAGTTTCATTATTTTCTTTCCGGTTCTCCCACACCGATAACCGGCTGTACAAAACGATGTTATATGACCCTCGTTTGCCAATTCACATATAACTTCATCTAGTGATCGGTCGTCTCCTAACAGGAATTGCTGTTTAGATTCTTTTTGTTGAAAAGTTTCTTCATACCCACCAATTTTAATGTTGGTAGACGCATCTCTTTGGGTCATAATCGGGTAGAATTTTCTAAGGGTTGATGGTGACTCTCTTGCGGTCATTATTAATCCAGTATAGGGAATTGCCAAACGGAGCAGTATGACAATTTTCATGAAATCTTCATCATTAACGAGATATTTTGAATGAGTGGATATATCAGAGTTGCTCGCTGGTTGTAGTCTTGGAACAGATACAGTGTGAGGACCAATACCAAATTGTTTTTCCAATTCATTTGAATGAGCTAGTAAGCCTAGTATTTCATATCGCCAGTCATACAAGCCAAAGAGAGCCCCAATTCCAACATCATCAACGCCAGCATCTTGGGCTCGGTGCATGCAATACAATCTCCATTCATAATTACCCTTGATGGTGTTTTGTGGATGTACTTTTTCATAAGTAGGTCGATGGTACGTTTCCTGAAAAACTTGAAATGTTCCAATACCTGCCTCGTGAAGTAGTTGTAAATCTTCGATTGACATAGGAGCTGCATTAATATTGACTCTTCGGATAGAACCAAAACCATTCTTAGTTTTTTCGTTCACACTATAAATTGATCGTAAAGATTCAACAATATAGTTAACATCTGATATTGGATGTTCACCGTAAACTGTTATCAGTCTCTTATGTCCAATTTTACCAGCAAGAATTTTTGTTTCTTCAATAATTCTTTCCGATGAAAGACACTTTCTTTCCATGGATGAATTGGCTGCTTTAAAGCCACAATATTCGCAATTATTTACGCATAAATTTGATAGGTAAAGTGGAGCAAATGTTACGATCCGATTGTCATAGACTTTTTCTTTTACTATGGCAGCAGATTCGAAAAGAAAATTCCAGATGTCGGGATCTTTAACATGAATCAATTTTGCCGTTTCTTCAAGACTAAGTGTTTCTATAGAGAGAGATTTATCCACGATCGCTTGTATTTCTTTTTTGCTTGGTTCTATTGGGCTTTTTAACAAGCTACTAAATGTATTATGATTGATAAAATTGTTGTTGTTATTCTTATAGCGGTCAATTTGATCTTGTTTAACTACGTTTTTGATCCATTCTTTGTTTGATATGAATGTGTTTTCCATTTTTTTCTCCTACGCTAATTTTTTGGCTTTAACCACGTTGGAAGATACATGTACTCCTGGTATCATGCCTAGTTTCCCCGTAAGAGATCCAATATCATCTGTGGTTCCATCAACCATAAGGCTGATTAGAAAAAAATCCCTTTTTTCATAGGGGATCCCCATTCTACCAACCACTATATGGCTGAATGAGGACAAAATGGAATTAACTGAACTGACAGCTGAATCACGATCGTCAATAACAATCGCTACAATACCAACTCTTTGCATAGTTCTACTCCTTGTGATCCGGGAGTAGGGAATAAGCTTTCTAACTATATTCCCCTGGTCTCAGAAAAATATCCTTGACCTCAGGATCGTTAAATTTCTATATAAACTATTTAAAAAAAGAAAGAAAGTTCAAGAAACAGTTTAAATATTACATCCATCTTCTTCAGGTATTTTAACTAAATCTAATTTAACAGAAATGCCTACAATTGATTTTAGCTGTGAATTTAACTTCTCGACTTTATTGGCATCTCCATCAATCATTAGTGAAATGAATGAAACGTTTTTTTTATCGTATGGGACACCCATTCGTCCAACGATTACATCAGCATGTTCAGAAAGTACGCTGTTAACTTTGCTTGCTGTACATTCGCGATTTTTAACAATAATTCCCATTAAACCAACAGATTCTTGATTCATTTAAAACTCCTCTCGTAATTAAAAAATAAAGGAAACAACATAATCCCATTGGGGATGTATCGTAATATCAGAAACTTTCATCCATTGACCCTGAATATGATTCTCTTTGTTCATTAGATCAAAGTGGCTGATTGCAATACCCATGTCAATCATTTGGAAATCAACTCGAGATTTCTTCATACCAAAACCAATTATTCCTGAAGAACGTGCCAAACAAAAATGAAACGATTTTTTATCATAGAGAACACGCCATGGTTGTAAGTTCATAGCAGAAGGAGCGATCCTGACCATTTCTAGAGAATCAGCAAAAAGTGAAACTTGTTTTTTATCTAAGGGGTTCATTGTTGTATTATTGAAAAAAACTTCATTCCATGGTTTGCGATATTTCTCAGTAGGTTCCCTTGAACAGTAGCCTATAGGGCTAACAATATCAACACTATGAAAACTGGATTGAGTGCATAATGAATGGAAGTGATTTGTAGGAAAAACACCGGTCCAACAGGTTTGAAGACCAAGTTCTGTACAATATAAAACTAGTTCCTCAAATCGATAAGCAAAATCTAAATAGTGTTTATCTTTACTGTTCGATATACCTATAAGGTACTGTTTTTTAAATCGGTTTGAGTATTCTACTTCATAAGAATAATGAGATGTACATAAATTTTTGCAAGCATTTTGTAACAATTCGATGGATGTATCATTAACAACCTTATCTGAAAAATTTCTACAAGAGCGACGCTTTTTCATAAGCACTTTTAAGGATTTTTGGTATGCTAACATAAATCCTCCTTTGCTATTATCATTATACATTTGTTTTTTTTACTACCTACAAATTCTCGAAATTTATTGAGCTATAGTTTTTATTATGCTACCTTACTTCTTGCGTGAACATTTAGTTTCGAAAGAAAGAGGTACAGAAATGGATCGTAATGAAGAAAAAAAACTTGAAACACTAAGTCCATTTGAAGTTAAGAACACTCTTCTTAACCTTGCTAGCGAAGATCATGAAAAAATGATGTTAAATGCAGGTAGAGGGAATCCAAACTGGATATCAACGATACCAAGATCAGCATTTTTTACTTTAGGTCAGTTTGCAATTGAAGAAGCAAAACATACTTTTATCTTAAAAGGTCTTTTGGCTGGACAAGCACAAAAAAAGAATATATTGGAACGATTTGATGCATATTTAGAAAAACACGATGGAGAAGAAGGAATAGCATTACTCAAGAAAGCAGCATGCTATGTAAAAGAAACGCTAAAAACGAATGAAGAAGATTTTATTCTTGAATTAACAAATGGCATTTTAGGTGATTTTTATCCTACACCAGACAGGATGCTAGCAATATGTGAGAAAATCGTCCAAAAATATATTATCCAAGAACTATCAAATGGCTGTCCCGAGTTTACAGGAGAATATGACTTATTTGCCACCGAGGGTGGTACAGCTGCTATGACTTATATATTTAATAGTCTTTCTGAAAACAAGTTACTTCACAAAGGAGATAAAATTGCCATCGGTACTCCTATCTTCTCTCCTTATCTGGAAATACCGAATTTAAATGACTATCAGTTTGTACAGGTGCATGTTATGTCCTCTGAACACAAGAAATGGGATATCCCAGAAGAAGAGATTGACAAGTTAAAAGATCCTTCAATTAAAGCTTTCTTTGTTGTTAATCCTAGCAATCCTCCTTCTGCACGAATGAGCATTTCTACCCTAAAAAGAATTAAGAACCTTGTAGAAACGGAAAGAAAAGATTTGATTATTCTTACTGACGATGTGTATTCAACGTTTACAAATGGTTTTGTGTCACTTGCAGCTGCGATACCGTCTAACACTATTGGAGTTTATTCCTTCTCAAAGTATTTCGGATGTACTGGATGGAGACTAGGAGTAATTGCACTTTCAAAAGAGAATCATTTAGATGAAATGCTCCAGAATTTATCGTTGGAAGAAAAAAAGGAACTTAATGATCGTTATGCGAGCGTCAATTTAGATCCTTCTTCGATGAAACTTATTGACAGAATGGTTGCTGATAGCAGGACTGTAGCTTTAAATCATACGGCAGGTCTATCAACACCTCAGCAAGTACAGATGACATTGTTTGCACTTCAAGCTTTACTTGACAAAGAAAACGAATATAAGAAGCTAGCACAAAGCGTTGTTAAGAAAAGATACAATCTTTTGTATGATGCATCTGGCATAAAGCCATTAATTCCTGAAGATGACGAGAATAATACTTTTTACTATACTGAAATCGATTTGCTAGATGTTGGGAAATCACTTCACGGAGAAAAATTTATTAAGTGGTTAACTGAAAATTTCGAACCGTTAGATTTCTTATTACGGCTAGCGAAAGAAAAATCAATTGTATTGATGCCAGGAGGAGGGTTTGATGCACCTAAATGGTCATTGAGAGTATCCTTGGCGAACTTACCTGAACAAAGTTATAAAACCATCGGGATAGAGTTAACCAAAATGATGAATGAATATTACACCGAATATCAGAATAACAATTCATAGGAGTTGCTCATGTTATCAGAAATTGTTTCTTTATTTCAAAAGTATCCTGAACTGGCAATATTCCTTTCTCTGGCAGTTGGTTATTTTATAGGGAAAATTAAAATCGGAAACTTTTCTCTTGGATCAACTACAGGTACATTGCTTGCTGCTTTGTTTGTTGGACAAATGAACGTAACGATTGATCCAATTGTGAAAAGCATATTTTTTGCTCTTTTCATTTTTACAATTGGGTATAAAGTTGGTCCTCAATTTTTTGCTAGTTTAAAGTCTTCTGCTAAAGTACTAATTCTTTCCGTTATTTTCTGCTTTGTAGGATTAGGAGTTATTCTTGTAACCGCAAAAGTATTTTCTTTTGATCCAGGTACTGCAGGAGGAGTGCTTGCTGGTTCCTTAACCCAGTCTGCTATCATTGGTACCACGGAAAGTGCTTTAAAGGGTTTATCGATATCCAAGGAACTTTTATCTACTTATCAGAGTAATGTTGCGGTAAGTTATGCAGTAACTTATGTTATTGGTACACTTTTTGCAATTCTTCTACTTAGAAATATTCTACCCGGTATCTTAAAATTCAATCTAGAAAATGAATGTAAGAAATATGACCAAAAAATTGGAGTTAACAAGAGTTTACCTCAGGGTGAGTTTAATGTTTATTCTCCAACATCGTTTCGAACATATCAAGTAGAAAATGAGAATTTGGCTGGTCAGCCAGTAAAAGTTCTTCAGTCAAAATTTGTTTCTTCTTTAAATCTTGAAAGAGTATATAGAGATAACAAACAAATTGTGGTATCTGATTCTACAACACTATTGAAAAACGACTTGATTGTTGTTGCTGGACCAATAAGCGATTTACTTCAACTTGAAAGGATAATCGGTAATGAAATAGATAGCAAAGGTATGTTCGGCATACAAGGAGAAACTTTAACAATTTGGGTAACTAGTAATGATGTGTCTGGTAAAACACTACAAGATTTACAGAATACGACATTAAAAGGTGTTTATATACTTGAAGTTACAAGGCAAGCCCATCCAATCTCTGTTCTTCCGGGTACTGTTATCCATAAGGGAGATACTGTCAAAATAATGGGTGAAAAAAATGATGTAGAAAATATCGCTAAAAAAATTGGATATCCAGAACGCCCAACCGATAAAACTGATTTGATATTCTTAAGCATTGGTATCATTCTTGGAACTTTACTAGGATTACTTGGAATAAAAGCTGGTAATGCCAGTTTAGGTTTTGGTATAGGAGGCGGAGTATTGATTCTGGGTTTAATTTTTGGTTGGCTCCGGTCTTTTCATCCTACGTTTGGTTTTATCCCAAACTCTGCACAGTGGTTAATGCAAGATCTAGGTTTAAATCTTTTTATTGCAGTTGTTGGTATTATGGCTGGTCCACAAGCCATTGTGTCCCTAAAAACTTCTGGTGTTAGTGTAGTTATAGCAGGACTTATTGTGGTAATATTACCACATCTACTTTCATCTATGATTGGTAGATGGATTATGAAAATGAATCCAGTAGAGATAATTGGTACTTTGTGTGGTGCAGGTACATGTACAGCTGCATTAAATGCAGTGAAAGATCAAGCAAAGAGTCCCGCTCCTGTGCTGTCCTACACTCCTGGTTATGCAATTGGAAATATACTTTTAACAATATGGGGTCCCATATTAGTGGCAATTCTTTCCTAAATTGATTTGAGCATAAAAAAAAGGGCTGCCAAGATTGCAGCCCTTTTTTTTTATTTTATTTGAGTGATTAGTTTTCTACCACTACGCTTGCTAATTTAACAGAAGTTGGTAATGCCATTGTTTTGCCTACAGGACATCTTTCACCAATAAAAGCAGCAAATTCAGCTTTTTTTGCATCATCAATATCAGCTTGAATATGGAGATGAATACGAACTTCTTTAAAACCTACAGGTACACCTTCTTTACCTTGTAAGAAACCATCGGGGTCTAAATCGCCCTCAATTTCAGCCCAAATTCCTTTGAGATCAATATTGAATTTCTTTGCAAATGCAGCACCAACAATACACTGGCAAGAACCGAGAGCACAAAGTAGTGCTTCAACAGGATTCATACCTTTGTCAGTTCCACCTAAAGTTGGTGGTTCATCCATGATTACGTTAAAATTTCTTGCTTTATTCTCTACTGTTAAACCTTCTAACTGTTTTGATACGGCTTTAAAAGTTACTACGGCCATTGGGTCCTCCAAAAATAATAGATTTAAAATCATTTAACATATTCAAGTAAAAAATAAAAAGTTCAAGTTTTCGGAAATTAATGATCCGTTACTATTTGAGTAAAAATATCTGCTCCAATTTGGATTAAATCATCACTTGGAGAGAAAGATACATTATGTAATCCTACTTTTGATTCATTCTTATTTCGAGTACCAAGCCAAAACATAAATCCTGGAAATTGTTCTGTAAAGTAACCAAAATCCTCAGCAGTCCAAAATGTTGGACATATTTGTATTGGGTAACTGTTTTGTAACTTTTTAAATACATCCTTCCATGTGTTCTTGTTGTTTCTTACACAAGGACAATGAGACCCAAATTTCATAACATGTTTTGTTTTACAAGTTTTGTTTACATAATCGAGTGTCTTTACAATTGAATCGACTCCAACGTGTAATAAATCATTATTAAGGGCTCTGATCGTTATTTCAAGAGTAGAATTTCCCGGAGTTATGTTTCGGGCTGAACCACAATGAACTCTACCTATTCCTATGAATACTCCTTTATTCTGTACTAGTTTAGAAATAAATAGATTGGTGGCTTTCAAAGTATCTATTCCAAGGTCGGGTCTGGTAATATGAGATTCCTTTCCATGGAATATCAAGTCAATTTCAAGTGATGAAGAAAAAAGTGTATGGTTATTCGAATACACAGATCCTATCGGATACTCATCAGTTACATGAAGTGCAAAGCATTGATCCACCACCACATTATCAAATACCTTTGATTGAAGAAGACCTTTTGCGCCAAATGCAGCTTCTTCTGCGGGTTGAAAAACAAATATTATGTTATGTTTTTCCCCATTTTTGAGGCACCGAACGAGAAACTCGTACAAAATAGCTGTATGAACATCATGTCCACAGGAGTGTACAAAATTTACCGATGATTCGTTAACAGGAAGAGCATCCATATCTGCCCTAAAAAGGGTGTAGTGATTTGAGTGATTTGGCTGATAAAAAGCAACTAGACCTGTTTTTAAAGGACGCTCAATCCTTAGAGCAGAACATTGTATTAGGTTATCATACAAAAATTTAGTTGCTTTGTATTCTTGGCATGAAGGTTCTGGGTTCTTGTTTAAAAAACGACGTACTTCTATTGAACTAATCATAACGTTTGTTTGTAGTATTTCTAAGAAAATCATCCTCTTCTTCACGACTTCGAATTAACTCCCAGGATCCATCTTTTTTAAGAAATACTTCTGCTGGCAAAGGAAAACCATTATAACGGCTTGCCATTGAGTAACCATAGGCACCTGCTTGTTTTATGCAGCTTAAGCAACCGATGGAAGGAACACAGGATCGAAATTCGGGAACTAATATATCTCCTGATTCACATAATTTACCCATCAATTTTATTGTAGAAGTTTTTTTGGAAGTTTCAGAAAAAATGACATCGTGCATAGCGTTGTATAATGCCGGTCTAATAAAATGGTTCATACCTCCATCAGTAATACAAATGGTAGACTCTTGAGTTTTTTTTACCTCTAGAACTTTCGATACATAGTAGCCACAATCTGCTATAAGAAAACGTCCCATTTCACATAATACTCGTTTTTCTTTGAATAATGAAAAGCAGATTGCTTTCATACGGTCAATGTTAAGTTCTTTGTTATTAGTAGAAGAAACACCCCAACCTCCACCAATATTTATTTCGGAGAAATTATACTTGTTGGTCAGTTGCACGATTATTGTATAGATATTATGAAATTCTTCTATATCTGTAATTTGAGAGCCAATGTGACAGTGAAAACCTGTTATAGGAATTGAGTTGATTTTGGCAAATGATATCACTTCATCTAATTGATCTAAAGGAATACCAAACTTTGAATTCTTGCCTCCAGTAGCAATATGAGGGTGAGTACTACTTTCTAAAGAAGGGTTGATACGTAAAAAGAATTTTACTTTAGGAGAAAAAGATTTTTCTTCTAGAAATTTTTTCCATTTTTTTAACTCAGCAGATGAATCAATATTTATATTCTGTACTTTGTTAAGATAAAAAAAATGCATATCTACAGTTGTCTTTGCATTTCCATTCCAAATAGTTTCAGAAGGTTTAATTCCAGCTTTAATAGCGCAAAATGATTCCCCTTTAGAAACAATATCAGCACCTATTCCATATTTATTGAAAACGGAGAGCAAATAAGGATTTGCATTTGCTTTCACAGCAAAAGTTGGAAAAAATTCGATAGCATCAAATACATGCTTCAGTTTTTTAATTTGAGAAAGAAGTACTTTCTCGTCGTAAATGTAAAAGGGAGTTCCAATTTTATTTTGTATTTCTTTCAATTTTTGTAGCATAATGACCTTCTTAATGCATTTCTAATTTTTGTAATAACTAGAGACCATTCTTCGTAGGAAGTGTTTAATGGTAGAAGCAGCCGGATTGTTTTTGATTGTAAAATGTTGATTAAAATATTTTCTTTTTCAAGGGCAATTTGTTGAAGATTGGTAAGATATTTATCTTTTACATCTAATCCTACCATACAACCATAAATACGCCATTCATCGAGGTAGGCAGAAAGTTCTTCTCGAATTAGGGTTTTCAACTTAATTTCGGTTTCTTGAACATGTCGCAGATATGTAGGTATTAATTCAAGAACTACTTTTGCTGCGGCTAGTGAAACGGGATTAGGGGCAAAGGTGGATCCATGGTCTCCTTTTTCAATTTCTTTTGTTATTTTATCAGATAATATGGTTGCAGCTAATGGCAAACCTCCACCAATCCCTTTACCACAAAGAATGATATCTGGTTTGAGTGAGTATTTCTGAAAGGAAAAATAGTACCCCGTTCTTCCAAGACCTGACTGTATTTCGTCACAAACAAGAGTAAATTTATACTTATTGTGATAATATTTCAAAACAGATATAAATTCTTCTGAAAGAGATTGAACTCCACCAGCCCCCTGAATTGTTTCAATGAAAAAAGCAGCAACTGAAGAACCTTTTTGTTCAAATAAACGGTGTATTTCATCACAGCTGTTGAACGAAATTTGTCTGGTATTTGGTAGAAGCTCATTGAATCTGCTTCTTGTTTTTCCATGTCCCATTAGCGAAAGAGAACCACAAGTTCTACCGTGGAAACTATTTTCTAAATGAATCAAGATACTTTTAGAGTGATTTGTATTCTTTTTAATGCTCCTTATAGCAGCTTCAGCTGCTTCTGTGCCGGAATTAGAAAAGTAAACACCTCCAGACATATTTGCATTTTTGAGAAGAATAGATGCTACTCTATCTTGATCGACATCCCGAAAAAAATTCGATAAATGAGTATAGCAAGATAATTTATTTTTTATTGATGACATAATTGGCTCATACTGATGTCCAAAAAGATGAACCCCTATTCCCATAAAAGTGTCAAGAAATGGTTTATTGTTTTTATCAAATAAATACAGTCCCTTTGCTTTTGAGACTTTTATTGGTAGGTACTCATAGAATATTGTTTTCATAAAGCAAACTCTTTCGCGAGGGATTGTATCATTTTATCTTGATTGTTAGACTTTGTGAGTAAAGATATACTTATCTCGGAGGTTGTTATTAAACTAATTAAATGTGGATCGATACACTGGAAAAGAGAAGATGCTACTCCCCTTAGTTTCCTCATGTTTGAACCAACTAGGGTAATTTTCGAAAAGCAATCTTCAAAATAAAAATCCATTTCACTAAGGTTAAGTTCTTTTCTAATTGTTAGCAAATTTTCCATTATCTTTTCATTTTGATGGTTGCTAAATGTTATTGAAACCATCGTCATAGAAAGATTTTGTTCAAGTGCAATCATATCTATGTTTAGAGATTTATCTTCCAACTTTTTCGTAAGAATTTCTAGTGAACTTCGTGAGTATTCTTTCTTTAGTTTGTAATTGAGCAGTACTTGTTTGTCTCTTACGCTTAAGCCAGTTACTGGTTTCTCGTTGAATATTTCAATTGAATCGCAAATCATAGTTCCTCTTTCTTCACTAAATGTCGATGCACAATAGATTGGCGTTGAAAAACGACTAGCAATTTCAATAGATCTATCATGTAAAACCTCAGCACCTTGTCTTGCCATTTCAAGCATTTCTTCGTATTGAATGTAGGGTAGCTTTTTAGCTTTGGGATATAGCTTCGGATTTACAGTGTAAACTCCCTTTACATCGCTGTAAATTTCACAAGGTGCATTCAAGCTGACAGCAATAGCAACTGCAGTTGTATCAGATCCACCTCGACCAAGAGTTGTAATTTCTTGGTCTTTTGTGACTCCTTGAAAACCCGGGATAATAACTACATTATGGTTTCTAAAATTATTTTGTATTGTGTCAATATTGATACTTTCTATAAGTGCATTATTGTGATGGTCGGTTGTTGTTATTCCAGTTTGAAATGAATTTAGTGCAATACTTTTAATCCCTTTATCTTGTAAAAGAACCGAGACTAACGAAGCTGAAATCTGCTCTCCAGTTGTTAACATCATGTCTAGTTCCCGAGGGTGGTGTTTCCGAGAAACAGATCGAAATAAGGAAAACAATTCGTTAGTAGTATTTCCCATGGCGGAAACTACAACGCAAATTTTAGAAACTCTTTGCAGTCCATTATTAATTTTATGAGCTACCTGTTGAAGGCAATCGATGTTCTTTAACGAACTACCTCCAAATTTCTGGACTAAGTTTTTCATTTATATGTTCCTTATTGACTCTACAATGCTGGTTTTCGACAGTGTTTTTTCTTCAACGCGTTTTAAAGGTTTAGCTGGAGTACCGGCGACTACGATATTTTCGGGTACATCCGTGGTAACAACTGCACCAGCAGCAACTACTGCTCCATTCGATACCGAAACTCCTTCCAATATAACTGCGTTTGCACCAATAAGGACATGGTCTCCTATAATAACCGGTTTCGCACTAGCAGGTTCTATGACTCCTGCTATAACAGCTCCTGCGCCAATATGAGAATACGATCCGATGATAGCTCTTCCTCCAATGACAGAGTTCATGTCAATCATAGTTTCTCTACCTATTGAAGCCCCAATGTTAATAACAGCACCCATCATAATTATGGAGTTATCCCCAATTTCTACTCCATCACGTATGATTGCTCCAGGTTCAATGCGAGCATTTATATCCTTTGTTTGAAGAAGGGCTATGGCAGAATTTCTTCGATCACTCTCAATCCTAATCTGATGAATTTGTTTTTTATTACTTTCAATAATATCTTTTAATTTTTCCCATTCACCATAAATTTCTACATAGTCTTTCCCGTGATAGAATTCAAAAACCTTCCATGTATCCGTTGGAAGAGTTGATTTTATTAGAACTCTTACAGGAGTGGTTTTTTTTGATTTTGCAATGAGTTCAATTATTTCAGTTGTATTCATTTAAAACTCACACATATCTTCTAGGCTATATAATCCAGCATTTACACCATTTTTTTTCATCCAATTTGCACAAGTAATAGCACCTTGGGCAAAAACAGATCGTGAGTAAGTAGTATGATGGAGTCGAAGTATTTCGGCACTGTTTGAAAGAAGTACCTCATGTTCTCCTGATACACCCTTCATTCTATATGAATGGATGGGTACGTCGATTTGCAGAGTTTCTGATAAACTCAATGCAGTTCCACTTGGTCGATCTTTTTTTCCTAAATGGTGAATTTCCGATATGTTTACAGACCAACCTTCTATATTATTTTGGATGGTTTTAAGCATTCTATGTAAAAGATAAATGCCTATTGAGTAATTTGTGTTATACATTATTGCATGGGTATGAGAATTTTTTTCTAAAAGAGAATAATCTTCTTCCCTTAATCCAGTTGTTCCTATAACTACAGGACATTTGAATTGCCATGCTTTTTTAAGAGTAAATTCAAGTGTTTCTCTTGAAGAAAAGTCTATCAAACATTCGGGTGTATCTGTTTCTTTTTCATAGTCCTTATCAAACCAATACACACATGTGTCATATTTATTATCATTTATGATTGATTCAAGAGCGGAACCCATTCTACCATTACATCCAATAATACCAAACTTCATAATAATCCTGCTTTTTTTAGTTCAATGTCAATCCTTGCTCTTGTTTTTTCTGTTATAGGAACAAAAGGTCTTCGAAGAACATTTTTGCAAAGTTCTAACTTAGAACAAGCATATTTGACTGGTGCAGGATTTGTTTCAATAAACAACGATTCTATCAAACTATTCAGTTTATTATTCATACTTTGAGCTTTTTTATAATCACCATGAAGAGCAGAATCGGTTAAGAGTTTCATTTCAGCTGGTACAATATTAGAAGAAACAGATATCACACCTTCCCCACCTATGGCAATAACAGGCAACGTTTGGTCATCATTTCCAGAATAGACAGACAGCGAATCTGGTTTTTCTGCAATCAGTCGATTTATCTGGGAAATATCACCTGAAGCTTCTTTTACTGCACATACGGAAGGAGCCGCTTTATGAATAGATAGAATAGTTGATGGTTTAACATTCATACCGGTTCTTGATGGTACATTGTAAAGTATAATTGGCAGTTCTGTGTGATTGGATATGTATGTATAATAATCAACTAATCCCTCTTGTGTTGATTTGTTGTAATAAGGATTTACTACTAGCAATCCATCCACTTTCAGTTCTTCAGCCTGTTTGTTAAGTTGAATAACATGTTCCGGAGAATTGCTTCCAGTACCTACAATAAGAGGTATCTCATAACGAAAGTAGTTCTTTGTGAACTGAATCAGTTTTTTCCTTTCTTCAAAGTTTATGACTGGGCATTCACCTGTTGTTCCCAACAAAACGATAGAATTAATTCTGGACTCTTTTTGTTTTGCTAGAAGTAGTTCGAAAGATTCATAATCAATTTGTCCATCTTCATGAAAAGGTGTAATAATTGCGGTAGCAGTACCTTTAAATAATTTCATCACATTTCACCATGCCTTTCAGATAATATTTGTTATTTTGGTAACCGGTATCAATTAAACCCCCTAAAGTACTAATTTTCCAATGATTTATTTTTTCTTTAACACGATTCCGAACCAAATAAGTAATCCCAATACAAGCAGTACCACAAGATTGAGTTTCTCTGTTCACTCCGTTTTCGAATGTTCGAAGTAAGATTTTGTCTTTGTCACGAAAGAAAACACTCACGTTTGTTGATTCTATTTCTTTGGCGATTGAACGTACATTGAGGAACAATGTCTTCAACTTAAAATGTTTGAATTGATATTTTGATGATAATTCTAAGAAAGCGTGCTTTACTCCAACTTTAAGTACATCTATTTTTTGATTTCCAATCCGATAGATGGAGCAGAATGTTGGTTCCTTTACAAGTATTAACGATTTCTCATCTGAAGTTATTTTTCCTTTCAAACTAATATTTTTTGAAGTTAGTGTAATCCATTGATCGGTGGTAATGTATTCCCTTTGATATAAATACTTTATAACGCTTCTTGCTCCATTACCGCACAATAGCGCAAAACTACCATCTTTATTGTAATACTCCATAGAAAATTCAATACCATACCCATGAACGAATATTACCCCGTCTTCTTTAATATGATTTTTTTGAATCCACTCCCTTTTATTGTCTATAGAATCATTATTTTCAAGAATAAGAAATGTATTACCATTTGCATCGCATCTATACATCAGAGATACCTGACAATGTCTGGATAATTTGAAAGGCATTCCAAGCAGAACCTACTCGAAGATTATCTGCAGAAGACCAAAACTGAAATGAATATTGAGAACAAATCCTTAGTCTGCCAACAGATATTTTGTTTTTGTTTTTGATATCAGAACTACGGATCTCATCATTAGAAAAATGAATATAGCTTTCTTTTTTAAATGCATCAATGATCGTTTCTTTGGTTACAGGTTCTTTTGTTTCAACATAAACAGATTCTCCATGACCGATATCGACTGGCACACGTACTGTTGTTGGATAAATTTTAAAACTAGTATTTCTAAGAATCCTTTTAGATTCAAAAATTATTTTTTGTTCTTCTTCGCAATTATCCTTTTCAATTTTTCCAATCCAGGGAGTAACACAGTTGAACAATTTTGGATTCAAACAGGACTGCTTCCATTCGATATTGTATTTTTCTAATCCTGTTTGACCCATACCTGAAATGCTCTGATAAGTTGAAAGTACGATTTTATTGATAGTATTTATTTTTGAAATCGGATACAATGTTTTAACAAGTTGAATCGTTGCACAATTTGGATTGGAGATAAAACCCTGGTAGTTATTTAAAATATCGCCATTGATTTCTGGCACAATAAGAGGTATTTCATGGTTATTTCTATGGGCACTGGAAATATCAATGATCCACTTTGCTTTTCCAAGATAGGGAATGAATGATTTAGATGTTTCAGGTTGTACAGCTAAAACAATCAAATCATAATCGTATTTTCGTAAACAATAATATGCGTCTTGAATTGTGTATGATGTGGAAGAAGATTGATAAATCCTTTTCCCAACAGAAGATTTTGATGCTGATAGAAAAACAACTGAATCTTGAAAGGATTGTTCTTCTATGATTGAAAGTAAAGTACGACCAATTAAACCCGTTGCACCGATAATACCAATTTTCATTTTGCCTCCGTATGTACTTTTTCTTGAAGAGTAAATACAGAATCAAAAGATATAGGTATCTGACGGCTCTCCAAGAAGTTATTTCTTCATGGCAGTGATACAAGTATCTCCTGTATCCCCAGGTCTTTATTATTTGAGGATAATAAAGCCTTCGGCATCACACCCCTCTTCTGTATCATACCTCATTTTAATACAGAATACCTGAGTAATGCTCCTCCGTAAAATAGTAAATTTTCAAAGATCTATTGACAAAGAATCTTAACAGGAATAAAAAGATTGTCAAGAAAAAGTTTAGGGCTCTTCAATATTAATATTATCAAAATAGGATCTTGAATTACCCCATGTACGAAAGCCTACTGTACCAGATGAATAGGAATCATCCGAACCAGTTACGGCAACTTCGCCGTCAATATAGGCTGTGAATTGATCTCCTTCTACTTTAAGTGTAACATTGTGGACAGCATTCCAATCATAATCAGGTGCATTTACTCTACCAAAAGGACTTTGTTCTCTACCATCTTCCCATTTACGTAAAAGGAACGCTCCACGACCATAACCAGGATCGTATTGAAAAGTATATCCATTAATTCTCTCATCCTCACCTGTGTTCGTGGAGCGAAACCAAATACCATAGCCTTGTCCTTGGGTTAATTGAGCGACATCGATGTTCATTTGAAAATCATCACCGTAGTAATCTGTAAAAATCCTTCCTTCACCACTTTTTGTATTTGCTAGTCTACCTTCTTCATCAATTTCATATTCTCCGCTAGATACCGTCCACTGGTCCATATTGTCAAAAGTCTCAGAATAAACATAGGTGGAAGAATGCCACATTTCACCAGCGTCTTCAATGGTATCTTGGTAACGATCGAAAACAGAGAGAATTGATTCACGCAATGAAGGAACAGAAAGGATGATTACAAGAATGATAACAGCGATCACTAATCCATACTCAATCAAAGTTTGGCCATTTTCCTTTTGAGAAAACAATCTACACATAAGCACCCTCTTCCTATTGATTACTTTTAGTATAAAAAGATAGATGTTGTTTTCCATAATTTCTTTCGTTTTGATGTTTTGCTTGACTACGTTTTAAAAAAAATATACTGATTTTAGAATACATTAAGGAGAAAACATGAAAACAAGAATCAATCCACCAACTTATTTTATAACGATGCTCTTTGGAATTGTAGTTTTGTATCTTGTACTCAAATTCTATACCGTACAAATTCTTTACATTATTCCCGTATATTGGAATTGGGTTGGTGTCTTATTAATTCTGATAGGCGTTTGGTTAAATTTATGGGCAGACTATTTATTTAAAAGAATAAATACAACTGTAAAACCGTACGATAATCCTTCTAGTTTTATAAAAAAAGGTCCCTTTCATATTTCACGTCATCCGATGTATCTTGGTATGATGTTAATACTAGTAGGAAGTTCAGTTT
>CAYRBR010000007.1:0-22711 GCA_964422555.1 uncultured Caldisericota bacterium
TCCGTGAAGGTGGTCGAACAGTAGGTGCTGGAGTTGTTACCAAGATCATCGAATAATCATCCCTGTACAAGAAAGTAAAGGTGTAAAACTCAAATGGCTAAAAAGAGTAAACAAAACAGAGAAAAAGTAACGTTAGAGTGTACTGTGTGCAAGCACAGAAACTATACAACATCCAAAAACAAAAAGAATACTACAGACAGACTTACACTGAAGAAGTACTGCCCTAACGACCGTAAACATACTGAACACAGGGAGGTAAGATAGGCGCGTAGTTCAATTGGTAGAGCATCGGTCTCCAAAACCGAGTGTTGGGGGTTCGAGTCCTCCCGCGCCTGCTTTTTTATGAAAAAACATGAAAACAAATTCGTACAGTTTTTTATAGACGTATGGTACGAATTAAAAAATAAAACGACCTGGCCTTCACTAAACCAATTATGGCAAACAACTCTTATTGTAGTTTTGTTTGTTGTTATTTGGTCTGCGTTCTTGGGAATAGTCGATACCGGTTTTGCAAAAGCACTAGAGTCTTTCCTTTCCTTTACAACCGGAGGCGGAGCCTAATTTATTATGGCAATTGTAACGGAAGATAACAAACCAAACTGGTATTTAATTAGTACTTATTCTGGAAAAGAGAAACATGTTAAAACATGTTTACTTGAGCGAATACGATCCTTTGCCTTAGAAGGACGAATATTAGACATCCAAATTCCCGTTGATTATCAACGCAAGCCTGGAAAAAAAGATCCAGTAGAAGAAAAAGTATATCCTGGATATGTTTTAGTGAAAATGTTTCTTGATGACCAAACTTGGTACGCTGTTAGAAGAACGCCCAATGTTCTTGGATTTGTTGGACCGGAAGGTAAACCTACTCCTTTATCGAAAAAAGAAGTATCTATTATGCTTGACCGGGTAACAGAGGAAGAAGCACGAGCAAAATTGAATTTCAGCATCCACGATCACATACGAATTACAAACGGACCATTCCAAGATTTAACTGGTGTTGTTGAAGAAATTGATGAAGAAACTGAAAAAGCTAAAGTAAGATTAACAATGTTTGGTAGAGAAATGCCTGTTGATATTGACTTTCCATTTATAGAAAAAGTCTAATCGAGCAAAGGAGATTAACATGGCCAAAAAAGTAACTGGTTATATAAAATTGCAAATACCCGCTGGAGGAGCTACACCAGCTCCTCCAGTCGGACCAGCCCTAGGGCAAAAAGGTGTAAATATTATGCAGTTTGTAAAAGAATTCAACGATAAAACTGCAGATCAAAAAGGACTAATCATTCCTGTAGTAATTACTGTTTTTGCGGATAGAACATTTAGTTTTATTCTAAAAACACCCCCAGTAGCTGCATTAGTCAAAAAAGAACTGAAGCTTGAAACTGCTTCCGGTGTACCCAACCGTAAGAAAGTGGGAAGGCTGAATGCTCAACAGGTTCAAAAAATTGCTGAGATCAAAATGAAAGATCTCAATACAATTAACGTCGAATCTGCAATGAGAATGGTAGCCGGTACAGCAAGATCGATGGGCGTTGACATCGAAAAATAACTTGTTGTAATAAGGATAAATTATGTCTGGTAAAAAATACGCAAATGTCGAAAAAGAGTTAAATTTAAAGAACAAAGAGTTTACATTCCAAGAAGCATTGGATTTAATTCCTAAGCTTCGAACTGCTTCTTTCAACGAAACCGTTGAAATGCATATGGCATTGGGTGTTGATCCAAAAAAAGCAGATCAAAATATTAGAGGAATGGTTAGCTTACCCGCTGGTACTGGTAAAGATGTAAAAGTTTTGGTTTTTACCAAGGGTGAAAAAGTAGAAGAAGCAAAACAAGCCGGAGCCGATTATATTGGAGATGACGAAACTGCCAAGAAAATTCAAGGTGGTTGGTTTGACTTTGATGTATGTATTGCTACTCCTGATATGATGCCTGTAGTAGGTAGATTGGGTCGAGTATTAGGTCCTCGTGGATTAATGCCGAATCCAAAACTCGGTACCGTTACGAACGATTTAGAAAAAACAGTAAAAGAAATGAAATCTGGAAAAGTTGAATATCGTGTTGATAAATTCTCCAATATCCATGTACCTGTCGGAAAAGCTGACTTTAATCCAGAAGACTTAACAAAGAATATTTTTGCATTAACCAATGCTATTGTAAAAGCTAGACCATCTTCCGCCAAAGGACAGTACATTAAGAGTTGTTATTTCACTCTTACAATGAGTCCTTCTGTAAAAGTAAATGTTACAAATTTGGTCAGGAGTGCTGCTGGACAATAAGCATATTTTATAACCATCCCAAAGACTGCGGGAACCGATAGGTTTAAAAATCTCTCGCATAGGGAGGATGATTGATTACATAAAAAATCAATGCCTTCCTGTTTTTGGGAAGGCATTTTTTTATAGAAAGGAGGAAGTATGATCACAAGGAAGAAAAAAGAAGAAATTTATGAGATGATGACGCAAAACTGGGAAACTGCACAAAGTTTCGTTTTCTATAACTATGAAAAAATGGATAATGAAAACCTTACAGAATTCAGAAAAATCGTAAATGGAGCAAAGTGTAAAGCTGTTGTAACCAAGAATACATTGTTCCTAAAAAGTGCAGAAAATGCTGGAATTGAATTTGACAAAGAACTAGCCGATTCAATTTTTTGTGGTATGACCGGTGCAGTATTTTCTACTGAAGATCCGCTGGAAGCACCAAAAATTGTTAAAGATTTTGTGAAGGGGAAAAAGACACCCAAAATTAAAGGAGGGTACTTCGAAGGAAAACTTCTTTCGAAAGAACAAGTAATTAAACTTGCTTCTGTACCACCAAGAGAAGTATTACTTGCTCAGGTAGCCTTCTGTTTTAATGGACCTGCGCGTAATTTAGCTGTTGTTTTGAATAATACAATGACAAAACTTTGTTGGGCATTAAATGCCGTTAAAGAAACTAAAGAAAACTAAGTTTAGGAGGATAAAATGACAAAAGACGAAATATTACAAGCTATTGAAGAAATGAAAGTTCTAGAATTGGTAGAGTTGGTTGCTGCTATCGAAGAACGTTTTGGTGTATCCGCTGCAATGCCTGTTGCTGCCGTAGCTGCTCCTGCCGCCGATGGTGGTGCTGGTGACGGTGGTGCTGAACAAACCGAATTTGACGTAATCATTACTGATGCTGGATCACAGAAAATCCAGGTTATCAAAGCTGTTAGAGAAGTAACAGGTCTTGGACTAAAAGAAGCAAAAGCATTAGTAGATAGTGCACCAAAAGCTGTAAAAGAAAAAATTAGTGAAAAAGAAGCTAACGATCTGAAAGATAAACTAGCTGCTGTTGGAGCCGTTGTAGAAGTTAAGTAGTATTACTACAAACGAATTCAATAAAAAAAGCGGGGAGAAGTGTTTTCTTCCCGCTTTTTTTTGTAAAATACTATTATGATATATGCAATATTTTCGGATATTCATGCAAATTATGAAGCTTTATCAACCGTATTGAGATATCTAGATGATCTTGATATCAAAGATATTGTTTGTTGTGGCGATATTGTAGGGTATGGACCAAACCCTGTAGAATGTATTAATCGGCTACAAAACTATCGGTTTAAATCTGTTTTGGGAAATCATGATCAAGCTTTTATTACCGATACGCTTGATATCTATTTCAATGAAGATGCGGTAGTTGCCTTAAATATCCAGAAAAATTTAGTAAAAAAACCGGAAATTGATTTTATAAAAAAACTTCCTCGGGTAGGTTATGAAAAGCGTTTTACCTATACTCATTCCTATTTAGATGGGAATCATCCTTACCGATATGTTCTTGATGAAACAACTGCCTCAAAAAATGCTTCTCTGAACAAGAAGAATAATGTTCTCTTTATCGGGCATTCTCATATTCCTTGTGTGTATGATATTGATCCTAATGGAAACATCGAAACACACAAAGCGAAGAACGGTTTAGATTGGGATATACAGCCTACTCACAAATATGTGATCAATGTAGGTAGTATAGGACAAAGTAGAGATGGTAATCCCGACAGTTCTTTTGCCTTATTTGACTCAAATGCAATGCTGATAAAAATTCTTCGATTTCCTTATCCTATCTTCAAAACACAGCAGAAAATGATTAAAAAAGGGTTCCCAGAATTCCTAGTAAAACATCTTGAAAGAGGCTTTTAAAACAAGCTTCTTCGAAGTAGACAGTATTAGTATCTACCTTGCTTAATAATTCCCCTTAACTCTAGCTTAGTAAGTGCTTTCATTAGCGTTGCAATTGGAATAGAGGAAAGAGCAGACAATTCCGAAAAATCTAAATCTTCATTTTCAAGGGCCTTACAGATCACAGCTTCTGTATCATCTAATCCAAGATTATCTACAGATAAAGAGTGTATTTCCTTGTGGGAAGAGCCAAGTACGTCTAGTACATCTTTTGTTTCTGTTATAGGTCGAACTCCTTGTTTGAGAAGCTCGTTAGTTCCCTTTGATGTTGGAGAGTCAATAGAACCAGGAAGTGAAAAAACTTCTTTTCCCTGTTCGATTGCTAGATCGGCAGTTATCATTGCTCCGCTTTTAATGGCAGCTTCAATTAGGATTAATCCATCGGATAATCCACTAATAATTCGATTACGAGCTGGAAAGTAATAAGGTCTTGGAGTGGTGCTCATTGGAAATTCAGATAGAATTAGTCCATTCGCTTCAATGGATTGTTTTAGTTTTGAATGAGAAGTTGGATAACAAACATTGGTTCCATTTGCTACTACTGCAACAGTCGATTTGTTTGAATCCAATGCGCCCTTATGAGCTTGTGAATCGATACCATAAGCCATACCTGATACAATCATGAATCCATGCATGGACAGTTCCGAAGCAAATTGGTATGCATGCTTTTTCCCATAAAGACTTGCTTTTCTTGATCCAACGATGGCAATACAATTGTGGAATGGACGCTGGCAATTTCCTTTGCAATATAAAACAGGAGGCATTCCTTTTAAGCCCTTTAACGAAGAAGGGTATTCAGGATGTTCGCAATCAATAATTCTGGTATTATTTTTATAGGCTGTTTCTTTTTCTTTTTCAATAAACTGATCTACTTCTTTTTGATGTAGCACAGAAAGGATTCGATCAGGAATAGTCTTAAACTCACATTCCCACAACTCGTTGTATTCTCTGTATTTTATTGCATGAGAAACATAAAGGTGATACGTAAATCGAAGAAATAAATCCTGTATTTGAGTCTTCTTTTGTGTGGACATACAATTAACTCGAAAGGTAATTGGTTAAGTAATAATGTAAAAAGGTGTGAAGGTTTTGAGTTGATTTTCCCATTTCATCCTCAACCTCTTTCATGGAAAGGGCAGTGTCCGAGATACCAGCAGCAAAATTTGTAACTATTGCAACTGAGGCATATTGAAGGTTTATCTCATTTGCCAGTACAACTTCTGGGTAGCCAGTCATATTGACGATATCTCCACCCCACTGTTTATACATCTGAATTTCAGCACTAGTTTCATACCTGGGACCTTCTGTAACAACCATCGTTAGATTTGAATAATGAGGGATCGATAAATGGTCTAATGAGCGAATAATATTTTTATTCATCTCTTCTGAATAAGGATGAGATTGATCTATATGGACTTTTTCTGGAACGAAATGGTCATAAAAAGTGTGTTTACGATTCTTTGTAAACTCTAGATAACTACCACAGGTACAAAACGTACCGGGAAGCAGTTTTTGTTTAATTGCGCCTACGGCAGCTGTTGCAATGATGTGTGAAACTTTCTTTTTATGTAAGGCCCAGATATTGGCTCGATAATTAATGTTGTGAGGAGGGATAAAGTGGTTTTTTCCATGTCTTGGCAAGAAGAAAACCGATTGGTTTTGAAAAGAGTATTCTTCCAAATAGGCTTCTCCATAGGGAGTTTGAAGAGTATATTCCTTAATTTTCTCTAACATTTTGAATGATGAAAATCCTGATCCTCCGATAATTCCTAATTTCATTCTGCATAACTCCTTATTCCAGTCATACTGGATGCTATTTTGGAAGCTTCTTTCCGAATTGCGTTTTCATCAAAGGTAAGAATTTTTCGATCCTTCATAACACATTTTCCGTCAATAATTACCGTGTCAACTTCTCCCATTCCAGTGGATGCGTAAACCAAATTTGAAATCGGTGACAATGCGGGGATAGTAGAGCTTGTGTTGGTATCAAGCAAAACCAAATCAGCAGCTGCTTTTTCTTGAATGATCCCCATTGGTTTGTTGAATAGCCATTTACCCGGAGTACTGGTAGCCATACGGAACGTAGTTTCAGCAGAGAGAGAAGTGGGATCTAACGTGCCTGCAACTTTTCCCAATAAAGATGCAATGTGCATCTCGAAGAACATATTTAACTGATTGTTGGAAGAAGCCCCATCCGTTCCAAGAGCAACCTGGATGTTGCTTTGAATGTAATTTTGAATGGGGGCAATACCCGAGGCAAGTTTTAAATTAGAAGAAGGATTGTGAACTACTAGCACATTGTTCTGCGAAAGTATCTCTTTATCTTTGTTTGAGAGATAGACACAATGAGCTCCTACCGTGGGATTTGAAAACAAACCAGTTTTTTCGATTTCTTCGATAGGAGTGTGGTTGTTGTGTTTTTTCTTGAAATCGTCAATCTCTTTCTCAGTTTCATGTAAATGGATGTGGATTCCTGTTTTTAAATCTTGTGCTTTCCGTGCGATTTTTTCGAGACATTGCAAAGAGCAGGTATAGGGTGCATGAGGACCAAAGAATACCTGGATGCGACCATCTGCAGAATTGTTAAAATTGTGAAAAAAATCGGCACAATTTTGGATTCCTTTTTCACCAGATTGGTCAGTAAGGCCAGGAGATAATATAGCTCGGATACCAGATCGTTCAATAGCAGAAGCTGTTTCTTTGCAGAAAAAATACATATCGTTGAAGAAAGTACAACCATTATGAAGCATTTCAGAAATAGCTAAAAGAGATCCACAATAAACAGCTTCCGATGTTAGTTTTGCTTCAACCGGGAAAATTTTTTCTGTTAACCATTGATGAAGTGGAAGATCGTCAGCATATCCCCTAAAAAGCGACATGGCTGCGTGGGTATGTAAATTCATTAATCCAGGGATGAGTAGTTTCCCTTTTCCCGATATAACTTCTTCATTGGGTTCAGGATGGATGTAGTTCGAACAGATAGATTGTATACAACCATCCTTAATTCTTATATTCCCTTTTTTACATGTAAGCAAAGGGGTGATATATGTACAATTCTCAAGAATCATAGAATGCTCCTATCATATACTTCCGTATTCAATAAAGTAACTCTCGTCAAGGTTTAACCAAATCCTCCGCCAGATCCTCCGCCACCGCCAGAGAATCCACCACCGCCAGAGAATCCACCACCAGAACCACTTCCACTGCTCCAGTTGCTCGTGCTTGAGCTAGAACCCATAGTGCTAATATGATTTGATAGTGATGTAATTGCGAGTGGTGTAATCCAGTAAACATCTCCTTGGGCAAAGGAAGCTCTTTCCATGTCAGCAATTTCAGGTAATTTAATACGCATTACCTTCATCACTTTTTTACTAATACCAAACATTGTGGCGAAGATTAAAAATTCTTCCCATATAACAATGGACTTAGGACCATATTCTTTCAAATTACTAAAGTCATTCATAAAATTGCGAAATGCTCTCCATTTAACATATTCTTCTTTTCCATTTTTACTTCTACTTCTCATAATGGGTGAGAAAAAAAGATACAGTGCGGTAGGAATTAATAGAAGCAGGAAAACAACAGAAAAAGGAGCTAGCATCACTGAAGAAACAAGCATAATAAACCCAAGTACGAGACAGACAGTTTGAACAGTAAAGGATGATTTATTGAACCAATCCATTTTTTTTGTTTCTTTTTCAATTCTTTCTCTAAAGTCCCTGTAGCTAGCTGAATATACAATTCTCTTGCGTTTAATTTCTTTTTTCAAGTCTTTTACTCTGATAACAGTCTTTTTGTTTCTGAACAAGATATCTTTTAGCAATGTTTTTTCAAAAGAAAGTAGTTTTGCATCTTGATCTATCCATGTTAGTTCTGCGTTGTTTTTTTCACCCGGGATAGTGGCGTATTGAATTACTTTTCGGTGAACTAAATCAAGAATAGTAGCAGCGATAAAGCGATTCTTAAACTTCTTGAAGTAATACAACATGCCTGCAAGGGCTGGAGAAATTTTTGATGGGGGTTCTCTGTAGTATGGAATTGATTCAGCGTGAGGTTCCTTTCCATACTTGAAATAGAGAAAGAAAAATAAAATTAGAAAGAAAATGGTGAGTGTTATTGGAATGAAATCTCCAATTACTCGTTTGAAGTTTGCTTCGTTTGCAAGTTTTGTTTCTTTTTCAACAGTAGTTTGGTAAATTGTTCCCGGTTGTACAAGATTGGATTGAAAATAGGAGCTAGGGAGTAAAACAAGTGCATGTATTACTTCTCTGGCATTTACATCATCACATGTTGCGATTGCATGTGTATCGTCAATTTTAGTAAAAGAACCCTGTAATGGACCATGACCCCAAATATAGTAATCATCCATTGGAATGGGTGTATCCCATGTAACATTGCCTGTGAAGCTATCCACTGGGAGTTCCCATCCGGGTCCTTGTAGGTACCAGTCAAATACTCCGAAGTCTTCATATACCTCAATATTTCCAAGAATTGTGTAATGAAAAGAAATCTCTTTCGTTTCGTTTTCAGCCTGGAAATAGTACCATATCTTGTATTCATTAAGATTATCTTCTATATAGAAAGTGCCGTTTTCTTCCGTGTCGGCTTTTGCTTCAGAAAGAGGTTGGTTGTCTATTTCTAATGAGAAATTTTCAATTTTATCTAACTTGTTTTTTTCTAGAATATAGTATCCATAAGTAAAAGAACCATCAAAGCGAATGGTACGTGTTTCATGAAAAGAAACAGTTCCGTTCGAGTGAATTTGTGCTTCAACAAATGTATCCGTACATTCTACTTGTTTTTCTGCGTAAGTAGTTTCGTAATTCGAAGCAGCAAAAGAACAGGAAAAAACAAAAAACAAGAGAATCACTCTTACAGACCACCTTAGCATACTTGATCTACGGTGCAAAAGCATTTTGTTTTTCATAATAAACTCCTTCGATTAATTGTGAGCTTTTCCAATCAGAGACGACAAGTGAAGATTTTTCGTTGAACAGTAACTTGATAAATCTTCAATAATTCTTTTGAGTGAGATAGGGTCAATCAGGTTTATTGTACCCACTTCTGTAGCAGAAGCCCCTGCCAAAATAAATTCAACTACATCTTCGAACCTCTGTATTCCTCCACATCCAATAATAGGTAGAGAGGGGCAATACTCAAAAGCTTCCCATACTGCTCTTAGAGCAATTGGTTTGATAGCGGGTCCAGATAAACCAGCAAAAATATTGTGAAAAAAAGGTTTTTGTTTTTCAATATCAATGGCTATTCCTCGAACGGTATTCCCAATACAAACTCCATCAAAGCCTTCGTCAGAAATAATCTTAACAGCTGTATGCAAAGGATTGGTCTCTATCGCAATTTTGGCTATCAAGGAGTGTTTTGAGGCAGATCGTACTTTTTTTAGAGTTCGTTGCAATACAGCCATATCTTGACAGAATTGTTTGCCTTCTTTGTGAATATTCGGGCAAGAGACATTTACCTCAATACAATCGATTGGGTACTTATTTGCTCTTTGTGCAAGTACCTCAAAATCCTCTTCTGTGAAACCTGAAATACTAATCCATTTCTTCGAGTCCACTTGTGCGATAAAGGGAATTACTTCTTCTTCAAACCATTGAATACCCTTATTTTGTAAACCTACTGAATTCATTAATCCCGCGCTAGTTTCAAAAATTCTTGGTTGGGGGTTTCCTTCGCGTGGGGCGAGAGTAACACTTTTAGTTAAAATTGCACCCAATGAGTTGATGTCGATAAACTCCTTCATAATCTTTCCATACCCGAATGTTCCTGAAGCCGGAATGATAGGATTGTTTAATGACATATTTCGTAGGGTAACTTGTAATTGTGTGTTGCTTTGTTTCACTGTAAACTCTCCCATATTACATCTTTTGCTTGAAATACCGGACCATCGGAACAAACTGTCCGCATTCCCTGGGTGGTTTTGAATGAACATCCAAGACATACACCAAACCCACATGCCATTCTAGATTCAAGTGACACTTCAATAGGAACATCCATTTCTTTGAAGTGATTCTCAAAACTTTTCATCATTGGTATTGGACCACAGGAGTACACTTTGGTGGGAGTCGGTCTTACTTCCTTCGTATAGGCTTTCAAAAGGTGACCATTATTAATGGCAGATCCATCTTCTGCAATGTACCAATCGGAATGAGTAGAAATAGGAACATCGGAAGGAACGAATGGGGAAATATCAATCAATTCTCTTTCCCATGAAGTACCATACCAGATGTGAAATGCACAAGTGGAATACAGTTGAGATAAAAAGATCATGGGGGCAATTCCTAGTCCGCCTCCAAGTAAAAGGTTGACTCCTTGTTTTGAAGGTGGTGTGAAAGAGTTTCCACAAGGACCTAACATAGATATCGAATCTCCAACACGTTTTTCTGCTAGATTTTGTGTTCCTTTTCCAACTACTTTGTAAAAAAAAGAAAGATTATCGGATGAAGCAGATAGGATACTAAAGGGACGTCTTAACAGAGTCTCGTTTTTCCCTGAACAGGATATCTGCATAAACTGTCCTGGATAAACTGGCGATATGATAGGATCAGTTGTTACTTCCAAAAAATAGATGTTGGTTGAAATTTTTTTGTTTTCAGTGATTTCACCGTTTATTGTTTTGATCATAGACTATCTTTCCTTTATAAATGGTATACAAGATTTTTCCACAAAGGTTTTTCCCAATAAAGGGAGAGTTATTGCTTTTCGAGTAAAAAGACGAAGAGACTATTTGATTTTCAAGAGATAAAATGCAAATATTGCCAAGGTACCCTTTTTTTATAAAGCCTCGTGTTTGAAGACCAAGAATTTGTGCTGGGTATTGCGTGAATAGCCCAATACACTGTTCGAGAGAAATCCAACCTGAGGGTATCAGCGATGAGTAGGTGGCAGCAAAAGCAGTTTCAAATTCAATGGCTCCAAAGGGAGCTTTAAGGAATCCTTGTCTTTTTTCCTCTTCCGAGTGAGGTGCATGATCTGTTGCTATACATTGTAAAACACCTTTTCGAATCGCTTCCTTCAAGGCTTTCTGATCAGCTGAAGATCGAATTGGTGGATTGATCTTGAAACAGGCATTTTTGGGATCTATATCATTTTCATTAAAAAATAGATGATGGGGAGTAGTATCTGCGGTGAATGTATAATGAGCTCTATCAAAATTTGCGAGAGCATCACAGGATTGCTGACTGGAAAGGTGTGTAAAATGAGGAGTGAATCCTACTTCATGTGAAAGGATCAAATCTCTTACAACACAAGTTGATTCCGAAGAAGAGGATATGCCCGGATATCCAAACTCCTTCGCTTTTTCCCCCAAGTGCATTACTCCTTGGAGAGAAAGTTGTGGATCTTCTTCATGAAGTATTAAACGAAAATCAGATTCTTTTGCACATACAGCAGCCTGCTGAAATAAGATTGGATTGTTTAATCCTGTACCATCGTCTGAAAATATTGTTGGATATTGGTTCAATTGATGCTGTTTAACACATTGGTAACTATAAGAAAAAAGGGAAGATAGTTTTTTGGCTTCAAAATTCTCAGTGATAGCACCACACTGAAGAACTTCAATACGGCTTGTTGTTTGTATTGTATTCTGTAGCTGCTTCCATTTTTCAGGCGTGTCAATAATGGGTGTAGTATTTGCCATCGCTACCACAGTTGTGTAACCTCCGGCAGCAGCTGAATTGGTTCCAGACTGGATAGTTTCTTTGTGAGTTTGACCTGGTTCGCGAAGGTGGCAGTGGATATCAATAAATCCAGGGGTGACATATTGGTTTTCTGCATTCAACTCAACACAATCTCGAGCAGGAAGATCCGTTCCAATTTCCGAAATAATTCCATCTTTAATGTAGATATCCAATATCTTAAACCCATCAAGAGGATTAAGGAATACATTTCCCCGTCGAATGATTATTGTATCAGTTTCTTTCATGTAGCTCCTCTATTTTATTCAGTATTTGAGGATATTATAATATATTCAGCCTAAGAATGGCATATCAATTCTTAGAAAAGAGGATAGAGAATGATAAAGGCATATCAATCGAATGGAACATCGTTGAAAACAGAGTCTATCCAGGATTTATCTTTACAGAATATTTGGGTGAATTGCATTCATCCTTCTCAAGAAGAATTAAAGGAATGTTCTGAAAAGACTGGTGCACTGCTAAAATTCTTGAAAGCCCCTTTGGATATGGAAGAAGGATCTAGAATTGAAGTAGACGAGAACCAAATGATTATGATTATTGATGTACCTGTTTACGAAGAAGATTCAGAAAAGCAGCTTTTTTTTGATACAATCCCTTTAGGTATCATTATTCTAAGAGATAAAATTATTACAGTCTGTTTGGAGGATAACTCTATTACAAGTGAGTTAGAGAGTGGTAAACCAAAGGTAGTAACATTCAAAAGAACCCGTTTTTTATTGCAGCTTTTGTACAAAACTTCTCAAATTTATATCCGGTATCTTCGAAGAATTGATGCACAAACGGATGAATTGGAAGCAGCTATGCACAAAGCTACACACAACAAAAAGTTAGGAAAACTATTGAATCTGCAAAAGAGTATTACATACTTTTCAACTTCATTAAGAGCTAATCAGTCAACAGTAGGCAAACTTCGACGATCGCAGTTTACGAACACTACTGACCACAATATTGTAGAAAGCAGAAAAATTATAAAAATGTATGAAGAAGATGAAGATTTATTAGACGATGTGGAAACAGAAAATCGTCAGGCAATTGAAATGGCAGAGATATATGGGCGTATTTTGGAAAGTATGGGGAATATTTTTAGTTCGATGATCTCGAACAACCTAAATATAGTAATGAGATTCTTAACTAGTATCACGTTAATTGTTACCATTCCAACATTAATCGCCAGTATCCTTGGTATGAACGTTGTATTCCCCTTTGCTACCAATAGCGAAGCCACATTTTGGTTTATTCTATTGGTAACATTTTTTGTTACCGTATTGCTTATATGGATGCTACGAAAAAAAGATCTTTTGTAGGAGGAATCATGAAAGAAAAATCATCACGAGATCGATTCTCAATCATTATTGCAATTGCAATTATTGCGTTTGGGCTGTTTATTCTTCTTCACAATATATTCCCAGCAATCAGTATTGGGTTTTATGTTTGGCCGTTTGTGCCCGTTCTCCTTGGTTTCATTCTAATCAATCTTGGATTCAATTTCCATGAAGGCGCAATGTTCTTTTTCTGTAGCATTGGAACAATGACAATGATTGCCGGATTCATTCTGTTTGTGAATGCTTTTTTAAAAGATCCTTATCTTTGGTCTTATGCATGGGCCTTGATTTTTCCGTTTGGTTTAGGTGTGGGTAGGAAAATTGCAATGCGTTATTCAGAAGATAAAACACGACGATATACTGGGAACGATTTAGTAATACTAGGAGTCATATTCTTCCTTATTGGAGGATTAATCTTCGAATTAGTGTTCCGTAACAAGGTTATTATGGATCATGCCGGAGGACAAATAACAATAGGGTATATCTTGGTTTGTTTGGGGATTTATATTTTAGTTCCAAAAGACTATCATTTTAAGAAAGAACTATTTGAACAAATGAATGAAAAAACGAGTTCATTCTTTCGATCGAATCGATCTGAATATACAGAAGAGGAGATTTTCTCAGAACCACCTGCTAATAAACCATCCCAAGAGGATGTAGATGACTATTTAGTTGACGAGTAAGATGGACCTTACCACTGTTCTTTTACAGGAATTGAATCTGTATCCAAAGTTGACCGTACAAGACATTTACAAAATGCTATACGGTAGTGTGTTTGGTCCCAAACATGCACTAAAAAGTATAGATAGGGCTAAAGAGTCTTTTTTTCAAGAATGGGACTATGTAAATGATGATTCACAAACTCAATTGTACGACGACATAACCATTGTACAACCTATGGTTCGAGTTCATTTATCTAAGTGTAAAGCACTTTCATTCAAGAAAGAAGATGTATTTGAGTGGTTTTGTAAATCGGCTGAACAAATGCAGAAAAGGGAAGAAAACGAGTTTCGCGATGTAATTAAAAGAGTACATTCAGTTGTAATTCAATCTCCTTTTTCATTCTCTACAGAACAAGCTAATAAGCTTTTGTCCTGGATTCAGCTTAAGCCTTTTCCAGTATGTTCCCACTCAGATGTATTTAAAGACTTATACAACCCTCACTATCGATTTATTTCTCCTGGGTGTATTAAAACTAAATAAAAAAAAGCCGGGGGCTACCCGGCTTTTTTTAATGTAACTATTTGTAAACTCGAATTATTCTTCAGTCTTTTCAGTTTCCCCTTTCCAAGAGGCAAATCCACCGGTTAGGGATTGAACGTTTTTATACCCTTGGTTTACAAGCCATTCTGATGCTTGTTTTGAAAATCTTCCAGATTTGCAATATACGACGATTTCCATATTTTCGGTTTCGGGTGTTGCTTTTTCAAATTCATCGGGAAGCATGTCAACGTGGATATTAATAGCACCAGGAATATGTCCATCATTGTAAGAACCCTGATCTCTTGCATCAATAAGTGTGAACTCTTTTTTCTCTTCAATCATCTTCTGTAAGTCGGCTTGGTCTATATCAGTCCAGAATGAAACACATTCATTTTCACGAACAGGAATTTCTTTTGGATATACTATGCCAATTGTATTGGGAGGGGTCCAGCTTACATCAGCTCCTAAGATTTCGGATACGAAGCGTAAGGGTACCAACGTTCTTCCATCCTTAATAAATGGGGCAACGTCTAGTTTGCAGGGCATTGTTTCTCTGTCAATTGTGGAGGTAGCATCGGTGGATCCAATACATAAAGTAATGGTTTGTTTTCCAATCTGATAACTGACTGTGTCCACTTTTCTAGTTTCTTCAGACATAGAGAACGCTACTTTTGCACCGAGTTGTTCTCCAATCCATCTAAATGGAACCATTGTTCTGCCTTGAATAACCAAAGGAGGAGTATCCAATGTGATTTCTTCTCCGTTAACCATTGCATCTGCATTTGTTGTGTGCATTTCCAATGTGGTTTTGTCTCTTACGATCACGTAAATGTTGACAATGGCGGATAATCTTGAATTTTCCATCGATCCAATGAGTACTTTGGCACTCATTGTAGAGTTCTTTTCAGCTTCTTCGGAACAAAGAATGCGAATGCCAAATGTTGTTTCTTCTTTAGGAGCTAATGGCCCTACATCATATTTTTCCTGCACTGAAAAATCATCTAGTTCTATTTTCATGTCACAGCCACTACGCAGTTTTCTAGTAATGGAAACGGTGTATTTACTTTCTACATCAAGGGGATTAACAAAAGGAACCTCTACATAGGTAGTGGAACCAGACACAACCGGAATCATAAAAGAAGTCTGATTCAATATCTTTTCTTCTGCTAAAGTATTGGGCAAAGATGCCACAAAAACAAAAATAATCAAAAAAGATAACAAGAGAGAAATACATTTTTTCATATAAACCCCTTTTCTGAATGAATTACAATTTGTTTTCTTGATAAGAAGATACTAATTCTCGAGTTTTCTTCAATGACTCAATTCCAAGTTCTAATTCTTCTATACAGGATTCAACCGAATCCATATCCTGATTATCCAGGGCTTCTGGTAGGGCGTCAATCATAGTGTTAAAATGAACCACTGCCGTCATATATTCTTCATGAACACTTTGCAAATTATCGGGAGCTTCAAGATAAGATGCTTCTTGTACCATGAGTTTAAGCTCAACCAAATTTTGGAGAAGGTTGTTTTGCCATTCTTCAGAATTATCTTTTTCTTGCAAAGTTTTGTAAAAATCCGAAAAAAGTGTTACCCATTTGTTACTCTGATTTTCTAATTCGTTTAAATACAAAACTTCAGGATTGTGCAACAGATTATCTAAGGAAGTCTGATTCTGAGATATTTTTGTTTTTTCTTCATTTTGTTTAGCTTGAAACCGATAAATTTGGAAACCGAGAAAGATAACATTCCCAACTACAATTAATATAATTACCCAAATCCACCACTCTTTATACCACGGTTGCTTGTTTTGTTTACTTTTTTTCATAGTAACCTACCTAGATTAGATTGTCACAATCGTTTTCTTTACTTTCGTCTAGTTAAGAATATACTTATTTTTTTGTAGAAAGTCTGTAATTTTTTTGAAATAACGAAGTATAGTTAGTAGAATTACTGTGCTTTTAAATATAGTTTGGAGGATTGTTTATGGGCAGAGAACAAAAAATTAAAAAGCTTCGCAGAGAAGGAATACTAAAACCGGTTAAGGTTGATAAAAAGAGGAAATCAGCAATACGTAAATTGTATGTTTGGATTCCAAGTGTACTAATTATTATTGTTTTAGTATTCGGCATTTGGGCTTATTCCGCAAAGGATATTTCCGCAACTGTCAATAGTACTTCTATTACTAATGCAGAAGTCGAACAAATGTTGGAACCTGTCAAAGCGAATATGCAACAGCAGGGTATTAATCCTGATGATCCGGAGCAATCAGCCAATGTTGAGAAATATCGAAGTAGTATTATTGAAATGCTTGTCAACAAGGCTTTGTTTGAGCAGTATGCGAAAAGCAATTCTATCGAAGTAAACGAAGAAGATCTAAACAAAAAAGTAGATGAAGAAATTGCTAATATTAAGGCTCAATATGGAAGTCAGGAAGAATTCGAGAATCAATTGAAGCAATCACCTCTCCGAAACGAAGAGAATCTTCGTAAAGAGATTGTAAAATCAATTGAACCAACTCTTCTTGAAGATGCAGTCTTGAATGAAAAATATGAAGCAATTAATATTACCGATGAGGATGCCAGAGTCTTTTTCAATGCTCCTGCTAGTGTGGAAGCACAGAGAATCTTCATTGCTACCGACGATGAAATGGACGAAGCTACATTAAAAGAAAAAGAAACTCAAATTCAAGATATTCGAACCAAAATTGCTAACAATGAGCTATCTTTTGATAAAGCAGTTACAGAGTTTTCGGAAGATAATGCCAGCAAGGTAAACAACGGAAAGATTTACCTTCAAGAGGGTAGTTATGAAGAAGAACCCGAACTCTGGGAAGCTGTGCAAACATCTGCGGACGGAGATTTAACCGGTGTCATTAAAACCGATAAAGGGTATAGCATTATCTTAGTGAATAAGATCTCTCGCAACAAAGAACGTTACAACCGACCTGAAAATGCTGATGTGTTAAGAATTGTTTTACAAGCCCCCGAGGGAGCTTCTGAAACAGAAATTAATGAGTTACTTCAAAAAGCAACTGGTTATGCTAACACAATTCGTTCTGGTGGGGAAACATTTGAAAATATTGCCACTACCTACTCTGTTGCACCCGAACAGGGAACCAAAACTTCAACCGTCTATAAAGGTTCCAATCCAGAACAAGACGAAATTATTTTCAATACCCTCGAAATAGGACAGGTATCTGATCCTATTAAGTCAGGTGAGAACACCGTTGAAATTGTCAAATTAGTTAATAAATATCCAGCCTTTACTGCTACTTTTGAAAACAGTAAAGAGCAAGTGATATCACAAATGGATCAGCTTGAAAAGAGTAAAATTCGAGAAGACTTCATTGAATCGCAAAGACAAGATGCAAGAATTTCTCATTCCAATCCTTGGCAAAGAATGAATGCATGGTGGAATCAAACTTTCGGTGGATTTTTTGAATCCATTAGAAATTGGGTACGACTATATACTGTAGATCCAATTCCAGATGCAAAAACTCCTACAGGAGATTCTTCAAGTCCAGTTACAATTCCAATCCAAGGTGAAGATGGTCAAACTCAAAATATTACTATTGACCCCAGCACAATGGAATCTATTGATGTTCCCGTTGGTGCAGGACAAACTGAACAACCCTAAGGATACACTATATGAATAAAGAGAAACTACTTCGCAATGCTTCCAAATCGGATCACAGTAAAAAAGGTAAGAGTCGGTTTAACTGGGCATTACTTTGGATTATTGTACCGATACTACTCATTAGTATAGTTTTTACCTGGTTTTATCAAAGCAAAGATATTGTTATGAGTGTAGGTCCATTACCTATTACTAGAACAGAACTTGAAATTGAAATGCAGCGATTAACTCCTCCTGACTATGAACAAAAGCTGAACAATATGGACGAAGAAGATAGAAAGATGACCGAAGATCGTGTTCGAGCAAAAGCTTTGGAAAACCTAATTAAGCTAAAATGCATTTATTTGTGGGCACAAAATAACGATATTGAAGTAACCAATGAAGAAGTCAATGCAAAAATTGATGAGTATGCTCGAACTTTTTCTCAAGACGGGGATGAAAGTGTAGACATTCGAGCTACTTTGTCCGATTATGGCATTCCCTGGAGATCTTTCTGGAATGATATGAAGTATCAAACCATCTATGATAAAGTAATTACTCCTGTACAGAATAATGTGCAGGTAACAGAAGAAGAACTACGTTCTCATTATAACGAATTTGCTCCCTACTACGATCAACCAGCTCAGGCACATATCTTTTTTATTGTGGTTGAACAAGAAGAGGAAGCTAAGAATATTATGGATCAATTACTTGCTGGCGAGAATTTTGAAAAGCTGGCACAGGAAAAATCTATTAGTCCCACGGTTATGACCGACAAAGGTGACAATGGTTGGGTTACTAAAGATGAATTGCTGCAAGAAATTGGTGAGAACGTATTCCACCCCGATTTAGTTATGGGAGAATACTATCTGATGAAAGCACGGGATGGGTATTACATTTTCCGCGTTGATGATCGAACTGAAGAAATAAAGAACACCTATGATGATGTGTATGAAAAGATTAAAGCTGATGTTTTAATCCAAAAACAGGATCAAGCTGTGAATGGCTTTATGACACGTCTATCTGATCAATATGAATCCCAAATGGTTGTGGGCAATCATTGGTCACATTTTCTAGAATGGTGGGACAAAGTGAGAGGTGTAACAGAATGATCGAAGAAGAAAAAGACACTCAGAAAACTATTGAGTCTTCTCCAGTAGATTCACAAGAAGAGACGGGAACCGAAACTGTAGAAAAAAAATCTAAACCCAGCAAAGGTTTGATTTGGCTCCGTAATATTGTAGTAGGTATTGTAATTCTTTTCTTAGTCGCCTTTTTCTTATATGTTTTGATTCCTTCTCCAACAAAAACAGTTCGAAATTTCTTTTACGCACTAATGAACGAGAATTATCCCAAAGCATACTCTTACGTCGCTAAAGATTACAAGAAATCACGTGGAAGCCTTGAGAAGTTTACATTTGATTACGACAATGCTGTTCGCTCTGGTACACGAACGAGAGCCATACGAATTACAGAAGAGAAGAAAACAGCAAACCCAAACCAGAGAGTTGTTATTGTAGAAATTGATGTACTTTATCAGGGGAACGTTGTAACAAGTGTCGGAGCTTATCTTTGTGAAAAAATACCAAGCGAAGGTTGGAAAATTGTTGGGAATGTAACCACTGAGTATAACAAAGGACAAGCCCAGAAACTTGTTCCTCAAGAACAGTAGGGAGAAACCAATGCAGAATACACTATCAAGTGAAACCAAAAAGAAATCGAGTATTTGGATTATAGTTGCTGTTGTTGCAGTACTTTTACTAGCCTGGTGGGCATATAGTATTTATGCTCCCTCACCAGCAAAAACAGTAAAGAAATACTTCAACTATATAGCCAATGAACAATATCAGGAAGCCTATGATCTTTTAGATGGGAATTATTTAAAAATGAAACAGAATTTTGAAACATTCCAGGCTCAGTTTGAAAATTCCCGACAACATGGAACTGTTTATCAGGGTGTAAAAATTGATAAAATTACTCCCACCGAAAGAAGAAGTCAGAAGGTAGTAGCCTTTACCCTAATCACAAGAGAAAAGGGTAGAGATACAAAGCCACAGGGACAGTACATCGTTACAAAAATTAACGGTGAATGGAAAATTACTGATTCTTTGAATTAGACTATTTTATTCTAAAAAAAAATGAAAGCGGAAGATTTATAAATCTTCCGCTTTTTTACTATACTAGGAGAAAACAAAAACGCTTGAGGTTGGTATGAAAAAGAAAATTGTTTTTATTGTTCTTCTTGTAATAGCGATTATTGCAGTAGTGGTGGTTTGGTATCTATTTTCTACGGGGGTTAGTGTGAAGGGAACAGTAATGAATGCTGTCACACAAAAACCGGTTTCAGGTGCTACCATTTTCCTTGACAACAGAACCTATAAAACAAACGACAACGGAGTTTTTGAGCTTTTTACTTCAAGAATCCCTCAGCATACAATTACAATAGAGAAAAAGGGATTTAAACCTCTCGAAAAACAACTATCTTTTTCTAAATTCATGGAAACCAAGTCGTATGATATTGTTCTTGAACCCTTATCTTTTTATAACATTTTTTCCAATGCTCAAGAAGAAATGAAAACTTACAATTCTTATGTTTTTAAATCAATATGGAAACAAAATGTAGATACTTCCGATTTTACAATTACTTACATGAAGTATTTAATTAATCAAGACGGTACTGTTTATTTTAAAATCCTAACTGATGATAATAAGGGGATTGCAGTATCACAGAAAGAAATCATTACAACGACTGACAAGATATTTTGTAAAACATTGAAAGACAATCAATGGATTTCTTCAGATGCATCCCAGATAAGAGCTTCTGAGTTACAAAAACCGGAAGATATTCTTCTTTTATTCCAGGCATCTGATACTCCTGCTGAATTTATTGAAGAAGAAATAGTAGATTGGTATCGATATAAGGATGGTTCCATAGGGGAACAACCAAAAGATGGTGAAGAAGTTGTAATCATTCCATTGCGAAAATTTATTGCCACATGGCCCCAAGGGGAAATTGAGCAAACAATAACGCTCTTTCTTACGCAGGATGCCTATCAGTTGGTAGCTGGGAAATATCACATGATTGCTCCCGAATCATTTGATTCCGAGAATGTAGGTAAGATGAACGAACAGGAACTAAGTTTTACAATTACTCACATTAATGAGCCTGTATTGATAGAGCTTCCTGAGGTATCATAAGATTCATCTGTAAATTTGGGTATTTGAAACTGTTCAAACAACCAAAAATTTACTAACTTTAGAGATTCAATTAAGGCATCAGCGATATCTTCACGGTTTTGAAACCATTTTTCAGGATGGCTATTGTCGTACGGGGAAGGAATTGTGTGAATGCCACAAGGAATAGAGTTAACCTGAAAAACTCTTTCAAAAATACGATCTGCTCTTCCTGAATGAAATTTGGATGTGACGACAAGAATATCCTTTGGTATCTCTTCCATTTTTTCAGAGTTTATTTGAACAATATATTGCCCCACAAGAATCGCTTCATCTTGGGTACTTAATGTAGATCCAGGAAGGATAATGATGTCTTCTTCAGGTACACCCAACTGAAGAAGAGAAGATTTTGCCAGATCTGATTCGGTAGGTAGTTGTACTCCCTTTTGAAGTAATGGTTTGTATAGTTCTATGTTTTCATGAACAAAAATGATTTTCTGGATATATTTTTGATGGTAAAGATCTGCAATCTCAAGTGTTCTATCGGGAATGCTACCCAGCAATAAAATTCCATATTTTGTTGGAACCGGGGTATCCTTAGAAAGATATAATGCTGATGGAAACAAGAAAACTGCAATGCAAACAACACATAAACCAAATAAACAAAAAGCTCCGAAAAATGCCAGAAATTTATTCATACAGGTAACATGAGTGGTCGTGGATTTGAAGAAGTGTACCTGTTTTGATTTCACTAAAGAATCGAGGATCCATTTCGGCAATAAAGGGAACATTGCCCAAAATAGCTCCCTCAACGATGTTATAGTCTGCAGGATTTAACGTAATGATTGCAGCAGGACCTTTTCCCTGGTTTGCCATTGATGAGAGAATGACACACCCACTTGAAGAACCTTTGGAAGATGTAAAGGCAATAATTTTATTCTGAATAGTAGTTCCATAATTGGGGTGGTTTGGGTTAATAAGGTTGCCTGTTTTGATATCAATATCTCCCAGAAAAGATAAGCTATGATTGCAAATAACAGTAGGGGCAATAATTGAATCCGAGGAAATAGTCGAATCATCATGAATGGGGACCAAAATTGCAGGTCGACCTTTCACAATTCTCTTTCCATTGTAAACAGGATTTGGGCTATTGTTATACTTCATACTAATCTTCCTTTGAAGGCACTTTCAATACAATCATCCATTGATTGCATTGCAGTTTTAACACCCAAAAGATCTCGAGAATACCGAAGCATTTTTACGCTGTTTGATACCATTGTTTTGTAGCAGGGATAGGGTAGATGGTATTGTGAACATATGCTGGACCGCATATGAGATTCTACTGGACAAGTGTCTGCAATAACTTTTATTCCAGCCTTTCCCAGTGTTTTAATGTAGCCGCATTTTTGTGCATGATATTTTGTTGTTCGATTTGTACAAATCCAGAGAGTACACGAAACCGTAAGAGTACGATTTT
>CAYRBR010000007.1:22721-34978 GCA_964422555.1 uncultured Caldisericota bacterium
CTCGTTTGCTAAACATTAACTCGGAGAAGTCTGAACTTGTTTTCAAGCATAACTTGCACTATATCACAGAAGAGGATTATGAAGCAGCAAAACAGTATGTTGAGAATCCGGAAGAGTACGATTTTGGATTTTCGAAGTGATGTAGCGGATATCTTCTAATGTAGCATGAGGACAACCTAAAACCACGAAATCAATAGAATCACCCGATCGAATTTCCATAAATTCATCTCGAGCCTTTTTCATGTCGTTTTTCTGAATGGTATATACGGGTTCTTCATTTGTCATTTTGGTGGGGGGAGTATATTGATACGACTCGGGTGTTATATTCTGAAGATGGAATAATGTGACAGATCCTGATGTTGCCATTGCTGCTCCAAATATAATGGCTTGTGAAGTTGTGGGAACGGTAGGAAGGTTGAAAACATAAGGTACTTTGCCTTCTGCTGTTTTTCCAATAACAAATCCCAGAATAGACCACTGGTCTTCTGTATGTAAATCTTGCTCGGAAAGAGCAATGTGATAAAAGCAATTTGGTTTGCGATTTTCATCTAACAGATATCCCATTAATGGGTATTTTCCTGTTACCGCAGCGTAGCGTGTAAAGAGCCCTCCTCGGTTAGTTCTGGCTCCAATAATGCTGTTAAAATAAATGATTGCACTACTTTCAACAGATACGATTGGGGACTTATAAAGGGGGACATACCCAATTTGCTGGGGTGTACAAGTAAATGTAGGAAGAATCCCCATTTTTTCAAAGGCAGTTTGTGTTTTCAATTGGGTTTGAACAAGTGAATCCGGACACCCAGTTATGGATGGGTCTGTTAAGTCACAGCAAAGAGTTGAACTGGAAGTGGGAACAACTACTTGTATCCCAGAAGATGAGTATGTAGATACATCTTCACAGAAACCATCATATATTGCCATTTCGGCAGGATAATGGCAATACGATATGTCAATAAGCCTTTCTGCGTTAAAAGCATCCCCAAATTGTACGATATAGTCAAGTGCCTTCGCTTTTACTTCACCCTTATCACCTGCAAGCATTCTTTTTTCATTTTCAGTTAGATACATTGGTTATTCCTTTAAGGCATTTTCAGGTATTACATCTACTAGCAAGCGACTTGCATTTGAAGTATCGTGATAAATTTTTTGGATGGCCTTGTTTGTATTTACGGCATCTGCCTGGTTTTCTTTTGTGTTGGAGTGAGGATAAAATTTTGGATAAGCAGATGAACTTACTTCAAGACGAATCCGATGCCCTTTTAGAAAACGAATTCCTGTAGCCCACATATCAACTTCAATTTCATATACTGTATCTTTTTCTAACCATTCTGGTTTTTGTAGAGAATTTCGGAACTCAGCTCTTTGAATTCCATCACAGATTTGAATTGCTTTGCCAGATGGGTAGACATCAACAAGCTTTCCGGTGAAATCAGTAGCAGCTACATTTGATGCTACATATAACTGGAGAAGAACTCTTCCACAAATAATGACGTCTTCTTGTAAAACTTCACTAGTATAAACCAACACATCTGGACGTCTTTCGATAGCATTCTGGTCGCATGCTTCTCCTAATTGAAGTTTTTCGGGATCCGTTACATAGGGAACGGGATTGGATGGATCATACTCAAATGTGTCGAAAGAACTTTCCGAAGTAACCTTCTCAGTATAGAGGGTTCCATCCCCAAAGAGAGTGTTTGCATTACCATTACTTCCAAGATAATAAGTTGTTTTTACTGCCTCAGGAATGGGCCAATCTTTTACAAAGTGCCATTGATTTTCTCCCATGATAAACAATTTACATTTCTTATGGTTATTCAAGATCCAGTTATTCTTATTTTCGTGGTCTTCATTGGCTAAGTGTGAAGCAAAGAAGTAAAATAATTCTTTATTTAAGTCAATTAACGATCCTGGACCAAAATCAATTTCCCCACAAGAAGTACTTTGATTTAATTTATGAGGCCAGGGACCAATTAAAAGTCTTTGTTGTTCCCGTGCCATTTTTGTTTTTGCATTTTGTCGCATTCCAGGATAGTTTTTATAAGTAGAGATTCCATCATCATCGTACCAACCACAAATATGAAATACGGGAATATCTACTTGATCCCATTTATTCATATAGCAGACTTCATCCCACCATTTATCTTTCAAGGGGTGATCCATCCAGTTGTTCCAAAAGTGGTTGTTATTCATTCCAACTTTTTTGGCCATATCACGCAAAGGTCTGTAATTAAACAAAGATGGCCAATCTACGAAAGAAATGTTTTGATTGGTTTTTCCGTACACAAACAAACCCCACACGATCATGTTCCAGAAAAATACTCCATTTTGATAAGGTACATTGATAACTGGATCAGGCAGAGGTACAAGAGGAGCAATTGCTTTTAAGGCTGGGTGAGGATTATATGCTTCAATCCACGTTGTATAGCCCTCGTAACTTCCTCCAGTCATACCAATATTACCATTAGAAAATGATTGTCCTTGTATCCACTCTAATGTATCCCATCCGTCTTTTCTTTCTGTTCGGAAGGGATCCCAAATACCGTCGCTGTCGTATCTTCCTCTACAGTCTTGAAACACAAATCCAAATCCTCTTTCAACCATCCATTTTTTAAATGCCAGTCTTCGAGGATCGTTATTTCCATAAGGGGTTCTAGTGAGAATAATCGGAAATGGACCTTGGGTGTCGGGTAGGAAAATATCGGCTGACAATTTTGTTCCATCACGCATGGGTATTTTTACATCAATATATTGTCGAATTGAATAGCTTGGAATTGGGTTCGTAATCATAAACATTCCTCTTTCTCAAAAAAACTTGTTATCATGATAACATGATTTAAAAACAAATTAAATGGCACTAGTGTGGTCTTTACAAAACCGGGTTTTTTAGCACACTTAGTTTCAAACAGATTGGAGGAGTATATGACATTACATGTATGCAAAACCGATGAAGAAATCAAGGAAGCAATTCATCATTCAAGTGATACAGTTACATCTGAAGAATTAGATGAAGCAAAAAGACTATATGAGGATGTTTATGATCGACCCATTGTCACACCATTGGGGAATTATCTAGAGGCTTTGTATGTGTTAACAGACGAAGAGTGTGGTGATTGGGCAGGATATATCGATTTTGCTCGGTATTTAAAAGATCTTATCCTTGATATGGATAACATGTTCACATTAATTAAAACAGACCACGGTTATTGTATTGTCTGTGAAGATCTTCCAGATCCAAACGAACTACCAGATTTACCAGACGATGCCTGTATTAATGCCTAAAAAAAGAAAATAAAGTTTACAATTCAATCTCTTGATGAAGCTTTGAAGGTTCTTCGCCCCCAAGGCAGGCAGTACATAAATTATCCAGGGGGATTCGAAGGCATGTAGGCAACTTGTCTAGCGTCATATAGGTTACGGAATCAGCTCCAATTTTCTTTGCGATATCGAGGGAATTTTTGCTGTGAAATGTAATAAGTTCTTCTTTAGTGGGGAAATCCACTCCAAAGTGGCATGGATTTATTAAGGGAGGACAAGTTGAAAATAGATGTACTTCTTTTGCTCCTCTAGCTCTGATTTTCTTTATAATACCCTTTGAGGTTGTGCCTCTAACAATTGAATCATCCACTAAAAAAACAATTTTGTCTTTTACGACATCTTCTATGACTCTTACGTTGGTAGCAACTTCATGCTGACGGATTGTTTCGTTTGGTTTGATGAAAATTCGACCAATAAACCTATTTTTTTCTAACACATCTTTGTACTCACAATTGATTCTCTCTGCAAACACAACGGTTGCTGGTCTGGAAGTTTCAGGGATAGGTGCGACGATGATTTTATCGGGTGAATCTTTTAGCCTTTTGTATAAGTCACTTTCCTGGTAAATATCTGCAAGTCTTTTCCCTAAGTTTCCCCGTGCTCTATTGACGCTAATCCCTTCAATTACGGATGTGGCTCGGGAAAAATAAACCCACTCAAACATACAGTGTTTTGGAGATTCTGGGTCAATCATTCTTGATTCAGCTTTTAAGTTGGTATCGACAAAAATAGCTTCTCCACTTCTAACATTATGGATTTCATCCACGATATTTTCAATGGCAATACTTTCAGATGCAAATGCCCAACATTCCTTGTTAGAACCATACACTAAAGGACGGATTCCGTGAGGATCTCGAAATACAAATAATCCTTCTCCACGAATAACAGCTATTACAGAGTAGGAACCCAAAAGTATCTTCATAGTTTTTGAAACGGCATCAAAACACTTTTCTTTTACACTTGTTTTAGTGGAACGGTTAAAATACAGTGTGAATACCCGTAATATTGTTTCAGCATCACAGTCTGAATCACAGAATATTCGGTCTTTTTCTAGAACTTTTCTGATATCTTCTTCATTCACAATATGACCGTTATGCGCAAGGCCAATTCCCCCAAAAGGATCGTAAAATGGCTGGGGTTCGGGTTGTGTTTTAGATTTAGTTGTGGGATATCGAACTTGAGCAATACCAATGTTTCCTTTTAAGGTTGCTAAATTGTTTTGATTAAACGATTCTGCAACCGTTCCACGTTTTTTTATCAAATCAACGGAGGTACTGTTTGCAGTAAATATTCCAGCTGTATCCTGTCCTCGATGTTGTAGGTCTAGGAGACCATTGTATAGATCAAAAGAAACTTGTTTTGATTTTGCAATTATTCCAATAACTCCACACATATAAAAATTCCTTTCAAAAAGTGAATCTGTAATAGAATACTTGAAAAGTGTAAGAAAAAAAACGTCTTTCAGTGAAAAAGGTGTAAAAATAGTATACTTAACCTATGAAAAAGAACTCTTCTCGTGTATCTACAATAAAGGATTCATCATGTAACCAATGGGTTCAATCATTATTGCTTTGGTTTCAAGTAAACAAAAGAGATTTACCCTGGAGAGAAAATAGAAATCCGTATTATGTTTGGATTTCGGAGATTATGCTTCAGCAAACCAGAGTAGTTGCTGTGATTCCTTATTTCAAGCGTTTTATCAAGAAGTATCCGTCTGTTGAAGATTTAGCAAGAGCATCGCTTAAAGATATTTATAAGGCATGGGAAGGTCTTGGTTACTATTCTAGAGCAGCTAATATTCATAGTTCAGCCAACACAATTGTAGAAGAGTATGGTGGGAACTTTCCATTAGAACACAAACAGTTACTTGCTCTAAAAGGAATTGGTGAATACACTGCGGGAGCTATCATGTCTTTGGCATACAATGAATACTATCCTGCTGTGGATGGAAATGTATTGCGAGTAATCAGCCGACTTATTGGAAGTGAACAGAATATTCTGGATAAATCTTTTAAGGATATGACAAAGAACTATTTGCAAATATCGAATCCAAAAGGACATGCTCGAGATTTTACCGAAGCACTTATGGAGTTAGGAGCACTCATCTGTGATCCTGTTTATCCTAAATGTACAAAATGTCCCTTGGTTAATGATTGTATAGCGTATAAAGAGGAGAAACAGAGTAAGATTCCAGTGAGAATCAAAAGACAAACCGTCAAAACTCTGAAAATGTCCACCTTCATTATTGAATGTCATTCCGAAGTTCTTCTTCAAAAAAGATCTAACGAGAGTATGATGAAGAATTTATTTGGTTATCCTACCGTAAATGTATTCTCAAAGACAGGTGCACAAAAAGAAATTAAGAGGATACTTACTTCCCTGGGGATACAGAGAAAATTTAGCTTTCAACAGATTGGTATTGTATCTCACGAATATTCTCATCAAAAGTGGAATAGCAAAGTGTATTTTGTAGAAATTATGGATAAAAAATCTTATACCAAGGAACAATTGGAAACGGTAAGGGAAGAAACTGTTAGATTTGGAATCAATGATTTATTTTGGGTCTCGAAATATGAAACAGACAAATACCCAATATCTAGATTCTTTAGAAAAATTGAAGAATTGTTGAAGGATAAATAAGAAATACGGGATCGAGGAGATTCGAACTCCCGGTCTCCAGCGTGACAGGCTGGCGTGTTAAACCGCTACACCACGACCCCATGGGATCTGAACTGGACATACAAAAGGGTGGAAAATGCCGAGAGATGGAATCGAACCATCGACACATGGATTTTCAGTCCATTGCTCTACCGACTGAGCTATCTCGGCATGTAATACGGGATCGAGGAGATTCGAACTCCCGGTCTCCAGCGTGACAGGCTGGCGTGTTAAACCGCTACACCACGACCCCATGTAATGGTGGGCGAAGCAGGACTTGAACCTACGACCTCCTCGGTGTAAACGAGGCGTTCTACCACTGAACTATCCGCCCTTATCTGCCGAGAGTGGGACTCGAACCCACAAGGATCTCTCCACACGCCCCTCAAGCGTGCGCGTCTACCAATTTCGCCACCTCGGCGTATGCCCAATATTCAGTTTTCAAAGTTCTATGTATTTACTAAGCTGATCTTAAAATGGCAAGGATTAGAGTAGAAATTCCGAATACAATGCCAGACCATAGAATAACTTTATCTAAAAAAAGATCAAGAGGTCTTCGAGATTTATATACAGTTGCATTACCGGAAATAGCTCCTAAGCCAGAGGCTTTTGGTGCTTGTAGCAAGTATCCTAAAATAATGCCAGCGGAAGAAATAAATACGAGTACCGTAAAGATAATTCGAATTGTTGCAATATTTTCCATGCGTTACTTGCCTTTCTTAAAAATTTCGATCAAATTTTTTGCATAACAATAATAACAAAACTCTTAATCGTTGCAAAAATATGATACTGAATTTAAAATGATTTGCAAGATAGAACTTTTAAAAAAGTCTATTATTTGTGTTGTTTTATGTTTGATTTAACCCGATACCAAGAAAGGATTGGAGTAGTATGAAACAAAATCAAAATGGTAGTACAAGAATTCGAAAAGTTGCCCTTGGCGGTGTTCTCTTAGGAATCACGCTTGTTTTAGGATTAACAGGTTGGGGATTTATTCCTCTTCCACTTCCTATTGCTGGAGCTACTTTATTTCACATTCCTGTCATTTTGGCAGGAGTATTGTTCGGATGGGAAATGGCAATTCTTTGTGGATTAATTTTTGGAATTTTTGCTTTTATGACCTATTCGATGTTCCCGTGGTTTGTAATGATTCCTGGCAGATTATTAATTGGTGTAACCGCTTATTGGGTGTTTACCGGTATTCTGCATTTTATGAAAAGAAAGACAAATCCAGCCAGCTTTATTCTTCCAGCTTCAGTGGCCGGGATTGTTGGGTCTCTTACAAATTCTGTTTTAACACTTGGTTTGGGAGTTGTAGCAAGAGTTTTTGGCCCCTCTCTGCCTGAGAACATCGCAGTAGTTGTAAGTTCTATTCCTGTTATAATTATTGAAGCGGTTGCAGCAGCAATCATTTGTTCTGCCGTAGTAGTAGCGTTACAACCGTTGAAATTCATTTTGACTATCCCACAACAAGCTTCTCAGAATAAAGTTAACATGTAAAAACGACCGTAAAAACAAAGAAGGTATTCATGATACTCACAATTGATGTAGGGAATACGAACATTAAATTTGGTTTTGCTGAAAAGAGAACCATTCATCATTTTTTTAAGATTGCTACCGATAGAGGGAAAACTTCAGATGAGTACCTTCTTTTTCTAGACATGTTTTGTCGAAGAACGGGGATATCTCTTTCTTCCATAAATCATGTTGTAATATGTTCCGTTGTACCACCTTTAAACCCCATTTTTGAATCGCTAACGCAACGGTATTTTCATGTCAAACCCATTTTTGTTCAACCTGGAATCAAAACAGGATTGTTTATTCAAACAGAAAATCCTAAGGAAGTTGGGGCTGATATTATTGCTAGTGCCGCAGGAGCAGTTTTCTTAGATCGTTTACCTGCAATTGTCATTAGCTTCGGAACAGCAACTGTATTTACTGCTATCTCTTCAAAAAAAGAAGTTTTAGGGGTTGCAATTGCACCCGGGATGATTCGATCGGCTGAGTCTCTTTTTATGCATACTGCTAAATTACCCAGAATTGAAATCCAAAAACCAAAACGATATCTAGGTAAAAATACAAAAGACTCGATTCAATCTGGAATTTTTTATGGCTTTAGAGGATTGGTTACCAATATGATTGAAGGTATAAAGCAAGAGATGAACGAGAAGCCAGTTTTTGTTATTGCTTGTGGTGGCTTATGTAAGGCACTTTCTGGTGAGATTCCTGCTATTGATATTATCGATCCGGTACTAAACTTGAAAGGACTTCTTACAATTTATGAAAAAAACGTGGAAGATTAAGTCGATATCTCTAGAAAATAACTTAGTATTAGCCCCTATGGCTGGGTATACCGATGCCCCATTTCGAAAGATTTGTCGGTCTTTTGGAGCGGGTTTGTTAGTGACAGAATTAATAACCAGTCTTGGTATGTGTTTCAAAAATGAAAAAACTCTAAGAATGTTATCTTTTTATCCCGAAGAACATCCGGTTGCACTGCAAATCTTTGGAGCCTATCCCGAGAAGATGGCTGAAGCTGCTAAAATGGGGCAAGATAAGGGATATGACATAATCGATATTAATATGGGGTGTCCTGCTCCCAAAATTGCCCGAAGTGGAAGTGGAGGAGAATTGCTTGCCGATTTAACCAAGATTCCTGCTTTGTTTAGAAGTATAGTGAAGGCAGTTAATATACCAGTAACGGTAAAGACAAGAGTAGGATATCATCCCAATAAACCGATTGCATCTGAAGTGGCAAAGATTGCAGAAGCAGAGGGTTTGGCAGCAATCGCTATTCATGGAGCTACGGTAAAACAAGGATCAAAAGGGAGCAGGGATTGGGATGAAATTGCAAAAGCAAAAGAAACAGTCCATATTCCTGTCTGTGCAAATGGCGGAATAAAGAAGCCCAGTGATGTTCTTACCATTCTAGACTATACAAAAGCTGATGCAGTAATGATTGGAAGAGCTTGTTTAGGTAAACCCTGGTTTTTTAAGGACGTTCTTGATATCTATGCAGGAGAAGATCCACAATTTGTTGATTTTAGAAAACCCTCTCCTAAGCTTATTTTTGACACATTAACAGAACATATCAATCTCGAAGTTGAATTAAAAGGGGAAATGCAGGCTATTCGAGAGATGAGAAGACCGATCCATGACTACCTTCGTGGCTTACCTAAATCGGGTCATGTGAAGGATCAGGTAAACAAAGCAAAAACGAAAAAAGATTTATTCCACATTCTTCGCAATTATCAAAGTACTTTTTTTCAGGTATAATACTATGCTGAAAACAATTGGAATAATGTAGGTATGATATGAAGAAAGTACTAAGTTTAAGCATGGGCTCTTCCAGACGAGATCATGTTGCTGAAGTTGTTTTGTTTGATGAAGAATTTCGAATTCAACGTATTGGCACAGATGGTGATAAAAAAAAGCTGAAATCTTTATATGAGCAATACGACGGAGAAGTAGATGCTTTTGGAATGGGTGGATATGATTTATGGGTTAACTATGGACAGAAGCGTTATAAATTTCGGGAAGCTGCTTCTGTTATTAAAAATGTCAAGCAAACTCCTGTTGCAGATGGATCTATGGTTAAAAGTACTTTAGAAGCAAACACTGTACAAGCTTTAGTTAAGGATGGAATTATCAATCCAAATCAAGTTGTTATGATTCCCTCTGCTACCTCACGGTACTTTTTGTATAAAGCATTTCAAAGTAATGGTTTTCGTGTACGGTGGGGCGATCTTGCATTTGGGCTTGGGATAGGAAAAGATGCACTTGATAGTGAAAAATTTATGAATTTTATTGCATATCTTTCCTGGCCGATTTTAGTAAATGTTCCCTTTGAATGGCTGTATCCAGTACATGATCAGGATACCATTGTCCCAAAGTATCAAAAAGCATACGATAGTGCCGACATAATAGCAGGTGATTTTCACTTTATATATAAACATTTACCGGAAAGAATGGATCACAAGATCATTGTTACAAATACGTTAACTGAGGAAGAGATTTCTTTATTGAAAGAAAAAGGCGTACAGTGTATTGTCTCATCCACTCCAGAATTTAAGGGTCGTTCCTTTGGAACAAATGTGTTTGAGGCTTGTATTTGTGCTTTGTTTAAAAAGAATCCCTTTGATATAGAAGAATCGTCGTATCTAGACTTATACGAAAAATATAATATTCGACCGCGCATCATTAAATTTTAGAACAAGGAGATATCAATGGCTGAAAAAAAAGTAAAAACAGATGAAACAATCGATAAAAAAACAAAAAAGAAAGTAGCTTCTACGAAGAAGTCTGAAAAAGTTGTGAAGGCAACTTCTGAAAAGAAAAAAGCTACAAAGGCAAAAAAAACTACCGAAACAAAGAAATCTACCTCTACTTCAAAGTCAGTTCATATTGATATATCAAGTGAGATAAAAGAGAAATCAGGGGATACTTTTACATTAACTAAAAGAGGACTTGAAATACTTAAGAGTGAGTTAAAAGAACTAAAAACAGTTCGAAGAGCTGAGATTTCTGAGCGAATTCGTCAAGCTCGAGCTCTTGGTGATTTGAGTGAAAACTCTGAATACGAGGACGCTAAAAGAGAACAAGCAGTGGTTGAAGCAAGAATATCCGAGTTGGAAAATATGCTTCGAAAGTCGAAAATTATCGATGAAGATAGCGACCAGGGCGATAATGAATCAGTTAGAATGGGACACACAGTAGTAATTGAGAGCATAGAAACCAAAGTAAAAAGCAGATACCGAATTGTTAGTGTTTTAGAAGCAGATCCGTTTTCGAACTGTATATCCAATATCTCTCCACTGGGAAGTGCTTTGATTGGACATAAAATCGGAAACGTAATTCGCGTAGTTCTTCCTGCAGGTGCAGTTCGATATCGACTGGTAGAAATTGTGAGTAAGGAGTCCTAATGGCAGATACAAAAATTTTTGATGATGAAACAATAGATTTAGTCAATGAATTACGCACTAGTGGAATTGAACCGTATCCTCTTCGTTATTTTCCTTCGGACGAAGCAAAAGACATTCTTCAATCTTTCGAACAATACGAAGGAAAAGATGTAAATATTGCTGGTCGAGTGATAACAAAACGTTTACACGGGAAAGCTGGATTTGCTCATCTGTTGTCAGGAGGAGAGAAAATCCAGATTTATTTTCGAAAAGACAATTTATCCGAAGAAACTTTTCATCTAGTCAAAAAGAGAATTTCAGTTGGAGATATTATTGGTGTTTCAGGGGATGTATTTAAAACTCACACTGGCGAAACAACTGTAAGTGTCAAAGAGTGTACACTTTTATCTAAATCTTTATCTCCACTCCCTGAAAAATTCCATGGAATTGAAAACATTGAAGTTCGATATCGTCAAAGATATTTAGATTTAATCATGAATAAGGATGTAAGAGATGTATTTGTACTTCGTTCTCAGGTGCTACATTCTATTCGTGAAACATTACATCAGGAAGGGTACATGGAGGTTGAAACTCCTACCCTGCAGGATATGTATGGTGGGGCATTAGCAAAACCTTTTGTAACACATCACAATGCACTAGATCAAGATTTTTATCTTAGAATAGCTCCTGAATTATATCTGAAAAGACTTATAGTGGGTGGATACGATAAAATTTTTGAAATGGGAAAAGCTTATCGAAACGAAGGAATATCCATTAACCATAATCCTGAATTTACATTAATGGAGTTGTATCAAGCATATGGCGACTATACAACCATGATGGATATTTCTGAAAAGTTGATTGCTTCTATTCGAGACAACGTAATAAAAAAAGACGTAATCGAATACCGGGGACATGAAATTAATCTTGCAACCCCATTTAAGCGGATGAAACTGGCAGAAGCTTTTTCTGAGTATGCTCACGTAGATATTGTCCAACTTAAAGACGAAACCTATGCAAGAAACTATCTGAAACAAGAAAATATAAGAATTGATAAGAATTTTTCCTGGGCAAATGTTGTTGATGAAGTACTAAAAAAGAAAGTAGAACCGTTACTACAGAATCCAACATTTTTATATGAATACCCATTACCACTATCTCCATTGGCAAAGAAAATAGCACCCGATTCAGAATGGGTGGAAAGATTCCAGCTGATAATGGGGGCATTAGAGGTTGGTAATGCATTTACAGAGTTAAACGATCCTATTGATCAATACCAACGATTTCTCTCTCAGGCAGAGGCAAAACAGCATGGAGATGAGGAAGCTCATACCCTAGATACTTCTTATATTGAAGCCCTGAAATTTGGACTTCCACCTA
>CAYRBR010000008.1:0-33979 GCA_964422555.1 uncultured Caldisericota bacterium
ATAGTCCACCATATCCACCCAGCCGATTTGCCATTTACGGGTTCCGTAACGGGTATTAGCTTGAAAGGTTAAAGCAAAATTAGGATCAATCGAATTTCTTGGACCACTATTATCCATAAATTGCCAGTTAGCTAAACCTCGGGTTGATGGATAGTCTTCATTCAATACAGTTTGGGTAGCACCGTAGAGATTGTGAAAATCGTTAATAATGTAAGGACCCTGCGTATTATTATTCGAGATTGGGTCAATACAGTAACGAGTTGTTCCATCAATTTCTATCCCATACCGTTTACAAACTGCATCATTATAGGAAGGATCATGATAAGGATTCGTGGTATATAACCATTGAAATTCTCCAATTGAGTTGGTAGCTGCAACAGCAAGTTCTAGTTCGCTATCGTCATAGAGAGGAGATTTCGGGTGAGTAAAGGGATTAATTCGAGAATCATGGAACGTTCCATCTGGATCAAACCATAATTGCCCAGCAGAGTCCAATACAACATACCAATGGTCATATTCCTGTGAATCTCCACCTGCAGGAATAACAGATAAATACATATCTGTCCATGCAACCGGTATAACATCGGTGGATTGAGGATCTAAATTCTCATCATTGGATGTAAAAACAGATCTCCCATCTTGGGCAGGAAAATTAAACCGGGTTTGATACCATTCACTAAATATATCGTTTATCGATACCGTTGCTTGATCTGCATTTGGCATTGGATATCCAGCAAATGGTCGACCCCAAACAGGCATATCAGAACTTGTCTGCCAGGGAAACATGCGAGTAGGATACAAAGGCAATCCATCTCGATTAAAACCAACCTTTACAAATCGGTTGGCAATAAAAGTTGCAGGTTGATTTCCATTAGCAGCTTTAACAGATTGATTCGAATCTGTAACCACCGAATAAGAAGTCAATAGCATAAAACAAACAACTAAACAGGAGACTAATTTCCTCATGACGAGTCCTCCTACCATATTAATTCTGCAAAGTAGACTTTAAATCAAATCAAATTTTCAATTGCTATTATAGTTTTAATTCTTCGAACCGCAAAAAAAAATCCGTGTTTAAACAACTCGTTGCATCCATTTTCGTTTTTTAAATACAGCAAATATCATCAGAAAATCTGCTAGAACGAAAACTGTGAAAGCGTACCATATTCCATTTAGGCCATAATGTAGTGGCAAAAAATAGATCATAGGAATTTGGAAGAACCATGTTGATACAGATCGAACATAAAAACCAATCTTTAGGTAACCTGTTCCAAGAAGAGGAGCATCAAATATTATACTTTGAGCAAATAATATTTGATTAAAAGCAAATATTATTAATGGCCAGATGCCGGAACTTAAAACCACTGGATCATTTGAAAAAACAGAAAGAACTGTGCGAGGTGAAAAAGTGATAAGAATAAAAAACACAATGGTAATAAAAAATGCAATATAGGATGCATACATAGTTGCACGAATACAACGCTTTGGCTTACATGCTCCAATATTCTGACCTACCAGTGTTGAAGTTGCGAAAGATAAACCCGACACAGGCATCACAATAAATCTAGAAATTCTCTTGACAACAGTGAATATCGCAAGACTACTCATACCAAAAATCGATACTCGTTTAACAATAATTGAATTAGCAATCCCAAGTACAATCTGCTGGTAACCTTTCGGAAGCCCAATTTGAATGATCTTTTTCATATAGTGAAAATCAGGGATTAAGAAATCCCTTAATGAAAAAGATAGAATACACTTTTTTGACATGTATAAGTACATTCCGGCAATGAACAGTAACAGTTGAGATATTCCCGCAGCAATTGCTACCCCCATAATTCCCAACGATGGAATTGGACCAAAACCTATAATGAATAGAGTATTTAGCCCAATATTTATCACTAATTGACTTAACATAAGATACATTGGAGTTAATGCATCTCCTGCAGCTCTTAGTGCAGTATTAAAGGTGAAACCGGTATTTTGTAATGGAATCACAAAGCACATGATAGATCCATACCTGACAACCAGGTCAATTGTCGCTCCTTCTGCACCCAACAAAACAGCTAATGGTTTTAGCAAAAAGAAAGTGGGGATTGTAAACAGAAAAGAACCAAACAACTTTAATGAAAGAGTTTGAGCGGTGATCTTCCCGGCAGCTTTATAATTCCCCTGCCCAAAACTCTGAGATATTAATCCAATGGAGCCACTTCCAATGGAACTGTTGTAGAACATCAAGTACATTTCAATGGCTTCAAAGATCCCAATTGCAGCTTGAGCATTGGTTCCTATTACTCCCAGAAAAAAAACATCTGTCAACCGAGAAAGGGATTGGAATAGCATTGCCAGCATTGCTGGCCAAGAAAGAGTCAGCAATGCTGGCAACAACGGTTTCCAAATCAAAGAAGGTTCTTGTTTTTTCAAAAAATCCTATTCCGGTTTAAACTCAAATTCACAATATTTACATTTCAGAACGACTGGTTTTTTTGAAGTAACAAAGAATTCGGGAGTATATCCTTCTGTATTTGTTATGCATCTTGAGTTAATACAAGATACAATACCTTTTACTTCATCAGGTATCTGAGGTTGAATTTTTTTCACAATTTCCCCATTTTTAATAATATTGATTGTTATTTCTGGAGCCAACATAGATAAGTAGGTTGAAGTTTTTTCATCTAAAGTAAAATCTTGGATTTTAACCATATCTTTTTTTTCACATTTCGAAGAAGGCATATTCATAAAAATTATCGTTGCTTCGGTTCCAATGTTTCGCTTTTTTAGAATTTCAAAACAACGTAATCCCATGCCAGGAGGTAGGTGATCAATTACAGTACCGTTCTGAATTAAATGCATCTCTTTCATACGTCCACCCCCAATAAGATGGCAATCAAAGCCATTCTAACAGGCACTCCGTTGTAGGCTTGTTTAAAGTATAACGCTCTTGGGTCTGAATCTACATCTGGAGTTATTTCATCAACACGAGGTAGTGGATGAAGAACAATAGTATCTCTTTTTGCCTCATTTAAAGTAGCTGGGTTCAAAACATAGCTTCCTCGATACTTCAGATACTCCATCTCTCCTAAACGTTCTCTTTGTACTCTAGTCATATATAATACGTCAGATATTCCAATGTAATCCTTGATATTATGCGATACTGTAGGAATAACATGAAATTCATCTTTTAACTGTCGGACAATGTAGTCAGGCATTTCAAGACCAGGCGGAGAAGCAAAATATAGTTCTGCACCTAATCTTGCCAATGCAATTGATAAAGAGTGTGTTGTTCTACCAAATTTTAAATCCCCTGAAATTTGAACCTTCAGTCCTTTAAAACTCCCTTTTTCTTTTAAAATTGTATATAAATCCAATAAACACTGAGTGGGGTGCTGATGTCCACCATCACCTGCGTTAATAATTGGTACATGCGAAAACAAAGACGCTACTCGAGCAGATCCTTCATTAGGATGACGAACAGTAATAACATCTGAGTAACCGGCTACGGTTCGAATCGTATCGGCTAAGCTCTCTCCTTTTGAAACAGATGAACCAGATGCACTTGAAAAGCCTAGCACTTTTCCACCCAGTCTAAGCATTGCTGATTCAAACGACAAACGAGTTCTAGTAGAAGGTTCATAAAATAAGGTTGCAAGTATTTTACCTGCACAGATTTCACAGACTTTTTTTTGATCAACAATATCTTTCATTTTGTCAGCTATTGAAAAAAGATGGAACAATTGATCTTCAGATAAATCACTGATGTTCACTAAATGTTTTAGCTCTTCAGCCATAATTCCTCCTTAGGTAACAGGAATAAAAACAGCGAAAACCGTTTTCATATATTTTACATTTCAATTAAGTATTTAAAATCATTACTATGAAAAAGAGAAAAAAAATATCTCCAACCGAAATTTGCATTTCCCATTCCTATTCTGATTTTGATGCAATTGCATCCACCGTTGCTATAACAAAGTTACATCCGGATTGTGTAGCTGTATTAAATCAGACAACTGAATCGGAAGTTCAACGTTTTTTGGCAATATATAGAGATTATTTTCAATTCACTCACATAAACGATATCGACTTTTCCTCTGTGCAAAAAGTTTTTTTAACGGATACCCAGAGTACTGATAATTTGCAACCATTGAAAGAAGAGTTAAAAAAACGATCCATAGAAATCATTGCCTATGATCATCATCCACTTGAGAATAATGAAGATATAACCGAACTACACGTTAAACACTATGGCTCTGTTACCACATTCTTAGGCAAACTTCTTCAAAAAAAGAATATTTCATTCAATCCAATAGAAGCTACTTTGTTTCTCATTGGTATCTATGAAGACACCGGATCTTTGACTTTTCCCTCAACAACTCCTTCAGACTTGGAAGTTGCTGCCTATTTCTTAAAGAATGGAGCAAAACTATCCATCATATCAGAATTCGTATTTCCTCCTTTACAAAACAAACAGAAAGAACTCTTCTCGATTTTACTTGAATCTGTCAGTACATATTCCATTAAAGGGGTTCAAATTGCTGTTGCAGCTGCAACATATCCAAGATATGTGAATGGAATTTCATTCTTAACACACCGACTAATGGATTCCATCGATGTTGACGCTCTGTATGTAATTGTAAAAATAGGAACCAAAACTATTGTTGTTGCAAGATCTGAAGACGAAACCATCTTGTCAGTAGGGAATATTATGGAAAGCATTGGAGGAGGAGGTCATCCTCAGGCAGGATCTGCTTTCTTCAAAAATGATACAAAAACATTGGATGAATGGACTCTATATATTCTTCGACTCACAAAAGACAATTGTAAAGTTAGCAAATTAGTTCGAGATTTCATGAGTAGTCCGGTTAAGATCGTCACCGACACTTCCACTGCCAGAGAAGCATTGATGGTAATGCTTCGATATGGTCATTCCGGACTACCTGTTACAAATAGTCAGAATAAATTAATTGGAATCATCTCTCGAAAGGATATCGAAAGAATTACCGATGAAAAACTGCTCCGTAGATCTGTGAAAGCATATATGACAAAACATGTTATCTGGGTTTCTCCAGAAACACCTTTAAAAAATGCTGAAAAGCTTATTGTGGACAAGAATATTGGCAGACTTCCTGTTATTTTTGAACATACAATTGTGGGAATTCTTACAAGATCGGATCTTTTACGGGCCTTATATGGGATTTCTAGAACATCCTCAAAACCAAAACACCATGTGATCCCATCTCCTAACAGAATTGAAGTGAATCAACTATTGGATGATTATCTTCCCTCAGAACATCTTCGACTTATTCGACAGATCGGTCGAGTATCGGACAAAAATGAACAACGCGCTTTTCTAGTAGGAGGATGTGTTCGAGATCTTTTTTTAAACAAACCATGTAAAGACTACGACTTCTTAATTGATGGCGATGCAATTCAAATTGCCGATGAGTTACAAAAGACCATTCGATGTAAAATAATCAAGAACCCAGAATTCCACACTGCCAAATTACTTACACATTCAACCGAGATGGATTTGGCCAGCACAAGAACAGAATACTACGAGCAACCCGCAGCCCTTCCTACAGTCACAAGCGGTTCCTTGCGAGAAGATTTATTCAGACGCGATTTTACCATTAATGCAATGGCTTTAAGTCTGGAACCAAAAAGGTTTGGTACCGTTATCGACTACTACCATGGTTATGATGATCTAAAACACCAGAAAATACGCATTCTACATAATTTAAGCTTTCTTGAGGATCCATCTCGTATTTTTAGAGCTGTTCTTTACTCTCTCAGATACAATTTTGTAATTGAAGAACAATCGAAAGAATCTGCATTACATGCTATGGACTCAGGTTTATTTAACAATACGTCAAGGCACAGAATATTGTCCAGCTTTATACGGTTACTCTCAGAACCCATTGACGTTGTTCTGGCTTTTAAACAGTTGAAGGAACTCCATGCATTACAACTAATTTCAGAAGACATTGTGCTAACTAGCCATCATATGAATGCCCTTCGAAAAGCAAAAATTGTTTTGCAACAAAATAATATTGGACCTCAATGGGTGGTATATGTGTCAATCATTACAATATCATTACCTTGGGATCAAACTCATGAAATTTGCACTCGGTTACGAATGAACAACAAAATGATTGCTACCATCCGTAGAATTCACTATGCTTCAAAAGAATTGGATTACCAACTTGAAAAAGAGGTTCGGAATTCTCAGATATACTCACTTTTAAAACAGTATACTCAAACTGAGTTATGTGCATTCTTATGCCTTCTGTCTTTTCAATCAAGAAAGAAGATTCTCTTCTTTCTTGATTCTTTACGAAAAACAGAACTTCTTCTAACTGCCCGAGAGATTGAAGAGTTAACGGGTCTAAAAAGGAAAGAACTCGGTAAATGTATTCAACAACTAAAAATGGTAAAATTAGATGGTTTTGTCCAAACAAAAGAAGATGAAATGACATATTTAAGAGTTCATTTCCCACCTAAAGGAGTTAATTTGTGACTAAAAATAGAACTATTTCTCGATATATTCTTTTAGTTTTGCTTCTTTTCTGGGGTTATCATCTTGCTTCTCCAAGATTCCCTTTTTCAAAGGACTGGTACATAACAATAATAACATCTTGCATATATGGTCTTATAGCTGTTATGGGACACAGAGCAGTTCAAGATTTTTGGGCTATACGGGCAGGTGACGTTACTCAAAAAATCCAAAAAAAGGATTTTTTATACTACTTGCGTAGTTTTGACATTTTAGGCTTCCTCTGTTTCCCGATTTTTGGTTTTGGTTGGGGAAAACCCACTCAATCTCCAAAAGCAATATCCGGAAGCAAAACAATGCAAAGGATTGGGATTATTAGCAGTGGTTGTTTTTTCAACTTTTTTATTGCAATAGCAGCACAATTATTGATATTCCCTGTTGAATCAGCTTCCCTTTTTATGGCCGGGCAACTACAATTATTTTCTCAGATAAATATGTATTATTGCTTGTTATCACTCCTACCAATTCCACCTTTAGATGGTTGGTTATTGTATAAAGCAATTAGAAAACAAAGAGTAAAACTAGACCAGGAATCGTTTTATGGTGAAATTATTATTCTTGTTGGAATGGTAACATACATAATGCCCTGGGCCATACACTATGTAACCCAGGGCATTATGTATTGGATTTGATAATAGGCTAAAGTTTATATCCTATTGTTCGAAGCAATTCTTTTCTTTCTTTTTGGTCTTGTTCGGTTTCAAAACCTTTCGGTGAAAAACCATCTACAACTCCGACAATCCCTTTCCCCTGCTTTGTTTCCACCAACAATACCTGAGTAGGATTGGCAGTTGCACAGAATATTCGGCATACTTCAGGTACAGCTTTAATCTGATTCAAAACTGAAATTGGGAATACCCCATCTATAAAAACTATAAAGCTATGGCCAGCTCCAATCAGCTCTGCATTCTGTTTTGCCAACTGAATTAGTTTATCATCGTTTCCAGAAAACCGGATTAAGCATTTCCCAGAAGCTTCACAAAATGCGATACCAAACCGTATTTGAGGAGAGGACTGGGCCAAAACTTCATGTAAGTCTTCAACTGTTTTTATAAAATGAGACTGACCAAGAACAAAGTTCATTTCATCAGGTTTATAGATAGGGATTGTTATCAATTCCATTAGATCATCCTTTTGTATTCTTTACCAAAGATCTGCAGATCGTCAATATCAATTCGATAATCCTGGTTGAAATCACAATCATCATCATATCTTTCATCACCGTATGAAGAGAGATAATGATCTTTCAAAATTCGTAAATCGTATTTATCTACAACATCATCGTTGTTAATGTCGCATAATAGGAAGTCATCATCTTTTTCGATAGTAAAAGAACCACCTTTGTAGCGAAGTCGGGCTTCTGATCCATCGGCATACACCAATTTGCAGTTTTTAAGAGAAACCTTCATTCTTCCATCATCATTAGGATCAAACAAGATTCTTGCCATGGTAACATGTTCTCCTGAAATTCCTTCAGGTTGGTCTGCATCAGCATATCTATATAAAGTAACATATCCGTTTGCATTTTTGTTATCTGAATCGTTAATTTCTTCAATTATTTCAACATCAGCCCCATCTAAACCCAGAAATCCTCCGTCGTATGCTCCATCACACATCAGTTTATTTCCGTTATACACAAACTCAAATTCGACTCCAATTACGTCGATTGCTTCTTCAAGAATTAAATCTACATAAAATTGCTCATCCGGATCCAAAAGCCTGTTAGTAGAGACTATCAGCATACCAGGCTCAGGAACAACTGAATCAACTACTTTCATTTTCTCATTTGATGTATAAGTATCTTTGTAGTAATCTAGCCCTGACTGTGTGTATTTCCAGTTTGAAACCTGGAATTCAACATGATATTTTCCTTGAGGTAAAATGTACTTGTCGTTTTTATCTCGACCATTCCAATCAAGCTGATAATCTCCAATAAGTAATGATGATAGGGATGCGATTTGAGCCCATTCTTCTCCATATTCATCAAAGATACCAATACTAATCGTGCCATAATTTGAGTAAGAACTTCCCCCTGCAAAACCACTCCAGTTTTGTTCTGTACCAGAATTCATTGAGAACTGTATAATAATATTATCTGTTGATTCATCTTCTGTAAAAATCAACTCCTTTGGTTCAATGACTACATCAGATATCGCTTGTACATCAGAGTTAGGAGAATCTCGATAGACAATGAAAGGAACATGCAATTCACCTACCATGATACAACCTTCATAACGTCCCCTTATCATTATACCTCTATCTATTTCAAAAGAGACGGCAATTTTCTTTTTCTGGTTTGCATCTACACAGATCTGTTCCTGCTTAAAGAGAACATTCACAGGATTTTCTTCCCCTTCCAGCAAATAAACCGTACTACTAACCGACAGAGTTTGGCTTTGTTGGAGAGCATTTTCAATCTCAAGCATAATTGGTTTATCGGCATCACTTTGGTAGGGCAAAATTTCATTCCTTTTGATAACCAAAGCCGAAGGTTTTATAAAAGCAGGAGTTTCTATTGCTTTATCGATTCGAGCCTGTCCAGCACCCTGTAAAGTAAAAGTAATAGGTAAATTATTTATTTCATTCATCAAGATATCGGCTGTATTCATAAAGGCAGATTTTATCTGATCATGATTCCATTTAGGTTTCGCCTCTTTCAGAAGTGCAACCAAACCTGCCATAAGTGGCGATGCCATTGAGGTCCCACTATTCTTTGCATATGAATTTCTTGGGTAAGTAGATAAAATATCTGTTCCTGGAGTAGCTATTTCTGGTTTGAACCAGCCATCTGAACCAGATCCTTGTGAACTAAAAGTAGCAATAATGGATCCAATGCCTTCCTGAAAATCTACATTGACAGAATCTATATTTTCTCGAATCCATACACCGTTTATGTTAGTTATTAGACAAGTAGGAATTAACTGTACTGTAGAAGGATCTTCACCTTCAGCAAAAAGTCCAGGTTGAACCAATTCTCCCCCTTCATAGTTATAGATTATAACACCTAAAGCTCCTGCATCCCTAGCATTATCCATCTTCTCTCGAAATGTTAATGGATTCGCACCTCTGGGTCCTCTTTGTATAAGTGCAATCGTCCCGTCAAGAGGCACTTTTATATCATCTTCAGAGCCATAACCACAATCTACAATTGGAGAGCCAGATAGTTGAGGGGAAAACACAGGAGAATAGTTAGCTAACTTCCCCGACATTCTTCTTATTTCACCATTCACTTCAGCCGTAAAAGCAAACTGTGATCGATCATCCGTAGCAGCAACACAAAAGCAAGTATCAATAGAGCCTGGTGAACCAATGGCATATTTCTGCTTTTTCCCTCTAGTTCCATCATTGCCAGCAGCAACAACAACCATAACGCCTGCCTTATCAGCATTTCGTATAGCTGCCCCATAGTAGCCAGTGACTGTAGCAGGATCTCCACTTTCATGTCCAAGAGACATGTTAATTACATCACATTTATCCTTGATAGACCTTTCAACAGCCATTGCAATATGTTGAGGATTAGCTCCAGCATGAGAAGATGAAAATACCTTATATATATATAAAATTGATTCAGGGGCCATTCCAATTGCAAATTTATCACGTTCGGAACGACCACCAACAATACCAGCTACATGTGTTCCATGCCCAGAACCATGCATACTTACAGGTAAATCATCGTGCCAATCTTTATCGCCATCAGCAAAATCATATCCCCCCCGGACTCTTTTCTGAAAATCTTCATGAGTAGTATCTAAACCACTATCAATAATGCCAACTTTAATACCCTTACCATCTACACCTAGATTTTTCCCAACTCCTTCCCATGCTTCTACAGCATGGGTAGTTTGAGCACCAGTATAGCGAGTAGGAAAATAAATGTTCTCGTTTAACCAAACTTGTTTTATTTCTTTGTAAGAATTCAGTTTGTCAATATGGGTTCCTTTAATGTCAATAGCGACCGAGTTTGTAATAACGGAACAATTCTCGTTGTTATATTCAAAACTGATTCCATCTTTGTAAAGATTGTTCAAAAAGTCATTTTGTTGCTTCAGTATAGATCCCTCTAATGAATAATCTAATACAACATCAGAAGACTTTCTGTAAAAAGATTGAGCAAAAAATTGTGTACTGCTTACTTCTACCAAACAAGGATTCGTAAGCTCTATAATAACAGGGACAAGATTGTTTGAATTACAATGCTCTACCACTGCAGAATCTAAAATGGATTCTTGCTGTGCATTTGCACTGTGTGTTCCGAATGGAAGCAAAAATGTTCCTACTAAGGCAAAAACAAGTATAAATGAAAGTACATTCTTCTTCATAAAAAAACCATCCTACTAAACTGTGTATTCAAAAGCTAATATTTGCAAATCAGTACCATCGATTAAATGGTCCTGGTTAAAATCGCATTCAGCGTTATATTGTTCTTGGTCAAAACTAGTTCCAAAGTGTTTTTTAAAGATAAGCAAGTCGTATTTATCGACGACCTTGTCGTTATTCAGGTCACATAGTAAAAATTTAGATCTTTTTGTTCCTTTTACATCGGGGTAATAAGCTTTAATTCTACCCGTTTCCGAACCATCTCTAAAAACAAATCCATCTTTTAAAGAAAATGTTAAAGGTTTTCCACTATCAACAACAGTGAATTGGAAACGAAGAATCGAAAGATGCTTCCCAGTCCATTTTTGATCTGGTTGAACAAAGGAGCATTTAATAATCCCATGATCAATATCGTGATCCACAATTAACTGTTCTTCCGAAAAATCAGTTATACCTTCTCCAACAAAAGCTTCATCAAAATCAAGATATTCAGCATCATAATAATAGGTAAAACTCACTCCATTCAGATCTTGTGCATCTTCTAGAATAAAATCCATGTTTACTTTGTCATTAATTCGATACACCCTTTTGGCTGCAATTACTAAATTCTCGGGCTGAGCAACCGGGGAATTACACACCTGGAACTTCACTTCCTCTTTGTTATTTTTAAACGAATCATAGGAAACGTCTCTATCTAACTTCACGTTATTATATGTGAATCCGTCAATTGTTATTCGTAAATAATAATTTCCATCAAACAATGAAAATTTTCCATTGCTTGTTTTCCCACTCCACTTAAATGTATAATAATCGCTTGCTAACAATGAAGAAGGGGTATCAATTAAAGCCCATTCCTGACCAGATTCATCTACCAAAGAAACAAAGACATTGGCAAAATTGTTATAATTCGTATCTCCGTCAATACTTTGTTCTGTTCCAGAATGTAGATAAAAACCAATGGAAAGTGGTTCCATATCGTCTTCATTAAATTGCCAGTTTTTAGGTTCAATTACAATGTTAGAGATAGCTTCTTCTACCATTTGGATTGAATGAGGGTAGACAACAAAAGGTACATGAAGCTTTTCTCCCTCTTTTGAAGTTAGCCAGATAACACCGTCATAATGATCCCGAAGTGTTTCATTCTGAGGTATTTCAAATGTTACTTCAAAGGTACCTTCCTGGCCTGATTTTAATGTTATGGTTTCGACATTAAGGGAACACTGAAATGGGATTACTTCATCAGGGACAACAGAAAAAATCTCTGTCGAAATTGCATACTCCACTTCGTTGTCAGAATTGCTAACAATTGAAAAAGGATAGCATTGATCTGTAGAAACATCACCAGGTTGAATTAAATTCTCTTGCACAACGATAGCTTGTGGTTTGATAAAAGCAGGAGTATTTAGAGCATTCTCCAATCGTGCTTCTCCGGCCCCCTGCATACAAAGAGAGATATAATGATTGGTTAGAGGATTCACCAATAAATCAGCAGTATTCATAAAGGCAGATTTTATCTGCATTAAATTCCATTCAGGATGGACTTCTTTCAGCACAGCACTTAAACCAGCAACGACAGGGGAGGACATAGATGTCCCGCCAGCCTTTTGATATGTATTTTTAGGGAAAGTGGATAAAATTGCTGTGCCCGGGGCTGTAATCTCAGGCTTAAAATAACCATCTGTAGTGGGACCAGAGGAAGAAAAAGTCGCAATAGTCATTTGTCTTCCTTCTTTTAACACAATAACAGGTTTTTCCTGATAATTATTTAAAAACCATAAACCATCCGTTTTAGATACCATACAAACCGGGATCGTGTCAACATCATTTAAATTCTCATTTTCTGTAATGAGGGAAGGTGTAATCCTACCCGCACTGTGATTGTACAAAATAACAGCTATCGCACCTTTAGCCATAGCGTTTTCCATTTTTTCTCGGAATGTCATCTCACCACGTTCTATAAGAGCTATTTTTCCATTCACAGAAGCAGGCACTTCACTTGGTTTCCCAATTCCACAGGGAACCATATCGTGCAATAATATATCGTTTGTGAAAGGACCACTATGCGGTGATAATGAATAATCGATATGTCTTTCTTCTTCATCAGTGGAAGCCAGAAATGTTTCAAATGGTCGATCGTTGGATGCAGCCACACTGAAAAACTCAAATGTACTTGCAGGAGATCCAGTAGAATAACTGAGTTTTCGGCCTCTTGTTCCATCATTACCAGCAGATGCAACGACTAGAAAAGAACCATCTTCGATAGCATCTCGAATATTTTCCGTTAAAGCAGTAAAATAGCTAGAACCAGTGGCAGAACCTCCTTTATGACCAAGAGACATGTTAATAACATCACACCCGTCATTAAATGCTCGGTCAATAGCTGCTAATACATTTCTTGCACCGGATTTTTCTTTGGTAAATACTTTGTAAATATAGAAAGTAACATTGGGAGCCATTCCTATTTTATCTGAATTGATCCAAGAGCTTCCTCCGATAATTCCAGCTACATGGGTTCCATGACCATAACCGTGCATACCAGGAGGTAAATCGTCGTGCCAATCTTCATCTCCGTCAGAAAAATCATGACCATCAATAACTCTCGACTGTACTACGTAACCGTCTTCCGTTTTAGATTCTGCATCCTCTAAATTGGAAGAAAAATCTTGATGATATCTATCCAGACCTGAATCTAAAACACCAACAGTAATACCTTTTCCAGTATACCCATAGCTTTCTCTCAATTTATGTACTTGTGTTGTATAAGATGCAATCGATCTTGTGGAATAAAATTCCATTCTGTTATCATAGATGAATTTGACATCATTTTGTTTAAGTAATTGATCGAGATCTGATCCCTTAACTCTTGCTGTAATAGCATTCATGACATGAGTAATATTCATTTCCGGCTGGATGCTAATTCCACTTTTTTGAGTGAACTGTATGAAACTGTCTTGTGCCAATTTAATCTCATTTGCATAATCACGTTCAATAGTTTTCAGATCAAAATCGGAAGATCGTAAAAAATAACTATCTTGTATATACCGATAGGAGCAATCTTTAGAAAATTCAATAACCACAGGGATTAGAGAATTGGATTGAGTAACCTCTTGATAAAACGAAGGACTAATTTTCAAGTTGTCTTCCGCTTTGACAGAAGAAGTAAAACTCGGCCAAGAAAGTAAAACAACAAGAATTAATACAATAATGTTATTTTTCTTCATTTTCTAGCTCCTTTGAGTATTTGTACATATATTATACTGCAAACGAATAGGTAGACGTTACAATTCTGTAATAGAAATCAATGTGCAGTTGTTGTGGGCACTTTGCAATCAAATGAGATTTTCTGAGCCAGTCGAATAGGATTGATAGTAACATTATTTGCATGTTTCTCAGCTTGGATTAAAACATGCATAAAATAGAGAATTTCTTTCATTTCAAACATTTCGCTAATCTTTTTAAGTGAAGGCAACAAATCAAAATTCTTAACAGTATCATTTCCAGACATTAAACACAGTACATCTCGGAGAATCATCTGAGATTCAAAAATAAAAAGTTTCATTTGCTCATTCATAATTTTAGATGGAAAAGTAAGTATTGAAGAGCGATCTAACAATAAAGACAGAAATTGACTACAATTATCTGAACGTTGTTGAAAAAAATCTGGTTCGCATAACCTAATTGCCCGATCACAATTTCCGAATGCAATAGAAGCAAGTAGTTTTCTATCACTCGAAGAAGTATAATCAGCCAATATAGACAGAATTGTATCATCTGAATAGGGTTTAAACCGAATACAGATTGCTCGAGACTTAATAGTATCAATGAGTTTTTCGGGACGATCTGAAAGAAGTACAAAACAGGTACTATGATTTGGTTCTTCCAATACTTTAAGCATAGCATTAGAAGCTTCCATTGTAAGAGTATCTGCATGATGAATTAAAACAATCTTACAAGAACTGAATACAGGTTGTAAAAGACAGTAATTATGGATCTCCCGGATAGTTCCAATCTTAATTGTCTCCCCTTGTTGATTGATTTCTTTGAAATCAGGAGTGGTATTTTTATCGAAGTATCTACAGGAAGGACATTTTTTACATGCAAATCCATCGATGGGAGAGTCGCATAGGTAATCCTGCGCAAAATGTCTTGCAAAATAGCTTTTACCCGATCCTTCGGGCCCACAAAAAAGAAATGTATCCACTTTTTTTGTAGTATTAAGATACTTCGTAAGCAAAGAGACAAAATGAGTAGGATCTGTTTTAATTTCTTGTAGACTCATTAATACTTCTTATAATCTTCCAGATTGATGATAAAAACTTGTGCTCCACCAACAGTTACTTTTACAGGCAAAGAATATCCTGGATTCCCTTCAATCATGTTTAAGGGTAAATTTTCGACAAATCTTTGTCTGCTTTTACAGTTATTTTTAATCAATTCAAGGTAATTCTCTAGGCATTTATCTTCTACCGCTGAAATAAGTATCGTGTTATGTACCTCTAGAAAACCACCCATACTACGCAATTTAGTAATTTTAAATCCTTCATTAAGCAAAATTTCTGAAACACTTTTTGTGTCTTCTTCCTGAATTACAGCAACCACAAGTTTCATAACACACCTCCTATATAAGATTTTATCGTTTTTTTTATTTGTTCAAAGACAGACTCAACTGATTTCAATGAAGAAATAACAGTATAGCGATCTGGGTTTGCATCTATTTTTTGAGCATACCGGGCAGCTACTTTCTCCAAAAAATCTTTTTTTTCAAAACAATCACTCACGTCTCTACTCTGAATTCTATCTAATGCATCAACAACTGGAATATCTAGGAAAATTGTTAGAGTTGGATTTACAACTTCCAAAATGACTTCTTCAATCACTGAATAAATTCTTCTTTGCTCTTTCGTGTCAATCTGATATGCATAGGTTGAATCAATAAACCGATCGCACAAAACACAAATTCCACTCTCTATTTTGGATTTAATCCAATCAACATGGTCCATACGATCCGCAGAAAAAAGCAGTATTTGGGTTAAAGAAGAATATTCGCACGATTTTCCTCGAATACTATTCCGAATAAATTTCCCGATAGAAGATTCTGTCGGTTCTTGTGTAATTTCACACTGATACCCGTTTATCTCAAGCCATTCTTTAGTTCGGGAGGTTTGGGTAGATTTTCCACATCCATCGATTCCTTCAAAAACAATAAACAATCCTTTTTTCATTGTATTAAGAGGGGTACACATAAATAGGTATGATCTTGTTCCCCAATATGTTCTTGGAAGAATCGCGAAGTACCATTTGTATTACGTTTTCTTCTGCTTGTCTTGGAGAAAAATAATAGCGATATGGGTATTCATTTAAAACGGCAACTAACGATCCATTTACATACAGTTCTATTAAACTTGCATTTGGATCCCACACAGAAAAGTCAACTACAACAGTTGATCCTACGGTAATCACTTGCGAGGAAAAACTAACCGAAAAATCCCCCGTATCAGCTATAACAGGCTTGCGAAACGAGTTAGATGGTTGCGAATGGGTATTCCCAGAATTTCCACTTTCACCATTGTTCTGTTTGGGAGGCACATCACTACCAGGATTTTTACTCTTTTCTTCTCCTTCATCTTCTTTCTTTTCACTTTCCTCTTTAGATTTATCTGAATCTTCTTTTTCGTCAGAATCCTTTTCATTATCTTCAACAGGAGGAGGATGTTTTTTTTGACAATAAGAAGGATACATTCCATTAATTCTTGTTTCTAAATGATAAGGACAGGTTTCGTTAGCTCTAAGACCAGTTTCATTACAAACCCGGATCGTAACAATTCCCTCTGGTTTCATCCAATTAGTATTTTCTAGTTTCACCGGGAAAGCAGCGTTATATAAAGTTTGCATCACATTTTTCCATATTTTCCCGGCATATTCTGACCCATAGTTACGAATGTAGGATAAATCTACCTCTCGAGAGTCAGATCCAACATACACAGCAATTGAGATTCCTTTTGTATATCCCACAAACCAACCGTCTTTGTAATTCTCTGTAGTTCCCGTTTTCCCTGCAGCATAAAGTCCTGGTATGCCAAGGGAAGAAGCTGTTCCCCCAGGAGATATCGGAGCTTTTAATAATTGTGTCATAATCCATGCAGCCTGAGGAGAGATAACTTGCTCTGAAGAAGAGGAATGTGCAAAATAATCAGATTCTGCTCCTGATTTCTCTATTTTAAGAATTCCAGTTGGTTCAATATACCGACCTTCGTTTGCAATTGTTCCAAATGAAGAAGCCATATCGATTGGTCTAACATCAACACTCCCCAAAGCAATGGAAGGAACTGGTAATAATTCTGTTTTTATTCCCATTTTCTCTGCAAATTTGACCACATTTTCTAATCCAGCTTTTAGAGCAACTTTAACGGCTACAATATTAGAAGAAATTTGTATGGCTCTTCGGATTGACATGGGTCCAAAAAAACCACCAGACCATTCTTTAGGTCTCCATCCATCAATGTTAATGTACTCACTTACTTCTCTGCTTTCTGGAGCAATCAATCCAGCATCAACAGCAGCTGTATAAGGAAATACCTTGAAGCTGGATCCTGGTTGTCGCAGTGCCAGACATCTGTTGAACTTTGTATTCGTGTATTCTCTACCCCCAACCATAGCAAGTATCTCACCTGTTTTAGGATCAATCGCCACAACAGCACCTTGGGGTTGTTTTACTCCAAAGCTATCAAACGTTTCTTTGGGTAACGTACCACTCTCTTCCCCTTGCTTTAGTACTTTCGACATTGAATCGTAACAGGCTTCCTGAATAGGCTGAGATAAGGTAGTATAAATTTGTAAACCACCCTGATATAATTCATCAGCTGAGAGAGCATCGATAACTTGTTCTTCAATGTAATCCACAAAATAGTCCATCCCACTGGCTAATAGAGTATTATTGTTCTTTATGCTCTCTCCTTCAAAGATAGCAATTTTTTTCTCAAAAGCCCGGTTGGCTTCTTCTTGTGTAATAAACCCATTGGAAGCCATTTTTTGTAGAACAGTTTTTTGTCGTCTTTTAACAGAATCAAATGTAGTATATACGTTTAACTCAGATGGTGAAGGAAGAACAGCAGCAAGAATAGAAGCCTGAGCAATATCCAGTTCGGATGCATGCACATTAAAAAACTTCCTTGCTGCCGTTTCAATGCCATAACAACCTTCTCCGAAATAACACTGATTTAAATACATCTCCAGAATTTCTGACTTTTTATACACTTCTTCAATTCGGAACGATAAAATAACTTCCTTTAATTTTCTTGTATAAGTTTTTTCTTGATTCAAAAACACATTTCTAGCCAATTGTTGTGTAATGGTACTTCCACCCTGGGATAAATCCTGAGAAAGAACATTTGTATAAAAAGCACGCAAAATAGCTTTAAGATCTATTCCTTCATGTAAGTAAAATCGTTCGTCCTCAGATGCTACAATAGCATCCTGTGCTGCCTTGGAAATATCTTTTAATGGGACATAGATTCGTTGTTCGGTTAAATACATAACAGAAAGAAGATTCCCATCTCGATCAAATATTCTGGAAGATTCCTCACGTGTAATTACAATATCCTCAGTTTGAGGTAACTCACTGGAATATAGATAAAAAAGAGAGGCAATATACGAAGTAATTGATATAGCAATCACCAACAAAATGGCAAAAAAACCAATGACGATTTTAAGAAAAGTACTCTTCTTTTTTCGGTTAATTAGGCTTGGATTAAGATTCCGATATATCCACATTTAAATCTATCTGATAGATAAACTCTTCATCATTTCTTAAAACAATAATAATGTTGTTTTCTCCTGGCTGGTCCGGTATCCATTCGTAAAACCATGGTTCGGCTGTCAGAATTGCCTTTCGTCTGTTGTTAATATAAATCTCAATTCTATTCCCATCAGGACTGTTGACTGTGAAATACATATGCAACGGTTTCCCCAGTAAATAACCCTGGTAATCATCCAATGCATCTTTCAGTAACTCTAGCTCTAAGGGGACCTTACATTCGTCACAAATCGCAGTTGGCTCAGTTCCTTTTGCAAATTTTTTCTCAATCGGATTCTTACACCATTCTCCTGCCAATTTTCCACTAATAGGACATATTTTACAAAACACAAACTCCTCTTTGTGGACTGTGCAATAAAAGGAGGGGATATACCCGTGACGATATCGACTTTCCACTCGATCCTCTTCAGGACAGTAATCCGTCGCTAATAATCCGCTTTTTATACATAACAAAGCAGCTTCAATGTCTTCATTGACAGTTTTAAATTCTGTCTTTTTTATATAGTCTGCAGAATCCCACTGCCCATTCTGTTGTGCTTCATAGAGTCTTCTGAAAAATTCTTTTACAATGGGAGCAGCAAAAGAAGAACCCCATATTCTTGCATTGGGAACCTTAACGTCTGCACTATCTCTACCTACCCAGGAACAGGCAACAATATCGGGTGTGTATCCTGTAAACCAGCCACTTAAAAAATCTTCAGCAGTACCGGTTTTACCTGCAGCATCAAATGGTACACTACCACCTGGAGTATAATGGAAAACAGATTGTAATAAGTCATTCATTAAAATAGACGTGCTCTCATGAACCACTTTTACAGGTTTACTATCATAGGTGAATAATGTACGGTCATTATGGGTTGCTATTTTTGTAATACTTATTGGATTTACTTTTTCCCCTTCATTTGCCATTACACCAAAGGCAGTTGCCATTTCAATTGGGCTTACTTCTAAACTTCCAATCGCCATAGATGGTACGGCTAAAATAGGTCGCTGAATACCCATTTTTTCTGCATAGTATGCAACTCTTTGCCACCCAGCTCGTTGGGCAACTTTAATAGCACAAATGTTTGAAGATTTAACCAAAGCCATTCGAGCCGTTAACGGTCCAAAAAACGTATCTCCTGTAGTCCATTCTTCAGGAGTCCAAACTCGATCATAATCTTGCATGTGAAACTCTTCACTGGTAATAATGGTTCCAGTCCCACAAACACCTGCTTCTATCGCAGTTGTATAGTCAAATAATTTAAACAAAGAACCTGGTTGGCGTAGAGCAGTACATCGATTAAATTTCGTGTTTCCATAACTTCGACCCCCGATCATAGCCAATATCTCGCCAGTATCTGGTTTCAAAACAACAATTTGCCCCTGGGGTTGAATAACCCCAAAAGGGTCTTTCAAAGAGGAATCGAATTGCTTGTTATCTTCTGCATCCTGGAATATCTTCTGCATCGCATCATCAGCAATATTTTGGACATGTAAATCCAAAGTAGTGTATATCTTTAATCCATCATGCAGTAGAGCTTCTTCTCCCTCTGGAAATAATTTTTGTACTTCTTCTCGAATATAGTCCACAAAATAATATTTAGATTCCGTTTTTGTTTCCTGGGAAAAAGAAGCTAAATAGACGGTATTGGGTTTTTTATCTTCAGATGGTACATCCTCTTGGCTTATACTGCCAATGAAAGCTGCCTGATGTTCTTCTTCTGAAATAAAACCATTGCGTAGCATTTTGTCCAATACAAGATTCCCTCGTCTCAATGCATTTTCAGGATTATACCATGGAGATCGTAAAGAGGGTGCATCCAGTGTTCCTGCAATAATTGCAGCTTCTGATAGAGATACATCTTTTATGTGTTTGCCAAAATAGTTTCTGGCAGCAGTTTCAACTCCGAAGCATCTTCCAGTTGGACTTGGACCAAAATACTGATAATTTAAGAATGATTCTAGAATTTCGTCTTTTGTATATTTTTTTTCTAACTCAAGAGCAAGGAAAACTTCCTTTAACTTTCTTGTATAGGATTCTTCCAGATTTAAAAAAAGATCTCGAGCCAATTGCTGAGTTATTGTACTCCCACCCTGAACAATAGCCCCTTCTCTAATATTATAGAAAAAAGCTCTGAATATCCCGATTATATCGAAACCCGTGTGCACATAAAAACGTTCATCTTCTGAAGCAACAATCGCCTTTTGAATATAGGGAGACGTTTCAGATATGGGGACAGTTACTCGGTACTCATCCAACTGAACACTTGCAATGAAACGACCCTGACGGTCAAATATTTGAGATGCTACAGGAGGATTTTCGGCAATATCTTTTATTTTTGGTAAAGAAACTTCAAATCTATTTTTTAAATACAGCAAAAACCCAAAACCAAGAAAAATGCAGGCCAAAAAACAGGATAACAGAACTATCCAAAAAGTTTTCCAACCTTTTTTCCTAGATGATTTCTTTATTGGTTTATTGTCGTTTTTTGTTCTTGCCATAGCAATTCCTGTAAAAATTGTTTCGTCCTCTTTATGCAATTATTTTGACCTAACAGATATAAAGTATCAAAAATAGGAGGAGAAATCAACTTTCCAGTAACCGCCAGACGAATGATCTGAATTGCTTCTCTTTTCTTCATATCAGATTTTTCAAAAATATCTGAAAAACAGTTTTCAAGTTGTTGAACTGAAAAATCTTCTAGTTTTGCTATTTGCTCACAATAACTCTTTAAAAAAGAAACTAGTTCTTCTTTTTGAATCAGCTTATTTACCTTCTTTTGAGAAAAATCCAGGGTGTATTGATGAAAAATCGAGCAGCACTCTTGAATATCCTGTAACGTTTTCAATTGTGATTTTGATAATACAGCGATTTGCTGAATCATTTCCTTGGATAAAGGAATTGATTCAGTAAATGGTTGCAAGGCCAGGATAAGATCTTCATCACTTAATTTCTGTATATACTGCTGATTCATCCAGGTAAGTTTTTTTGGATCAAAAATGGAAGGAGATTTTGAGATTTTTTCAAATGAAAAGGCTGTGGCAATTTCATGGATTGGCTTAATCTCATCATTTGGATCATGAGAGTATCCCAGGTATGAGAAATAGTTTACCAATGCATCCGCCAAATAGCCTTTGTTTTTATATTGTTCGATAGAAACATCTCCGTGTCGTTTGCTTAATTTTGCTTTATCCTGACCAATAATGAGGGGGATATGGGCAAATATTGGGACATCGAAATCGAATGCCTGGTATATGGCAACCTGTTTGGGTGTATTCGATACATGATCTTCTCCGCGAATAACGTGTGTAATGCCCATTTCGTGATCATCAATCACAACCGCAAAATTGTAGGTTGGAGTACCATCTTGTCTGGCAATCACAATGTCATGCAAAAGCGATCCGTTGAAAACAATATCTCCTTTTAGAAGGTCGGTAAAAATAATGTTTTCTTTCGGCATTCGAAGTCGCACAACATAAGGTACACCTTTAGATATTCTCTCGTCCACCTGTTCTTTGGTTAGAGAAGAACATCGACCATCATAGCCCGGAGGTTCGTGGTTAGCTTTTTGTTCTTCCCTCATAGCCTGAAGTTCTTCCTGCGAACAGAAACAATAGTATGCTTTCTCAGCATCTACTAATTTTTGGATATATTGCTCATGATGAGAGATTCTTTCACTCTGATAAAAAGGACCTTCAGTATAAGATATCCCAAGCCAAGATAGAGTATCTAGTATATTCTGAGTACTCTCAGGAGTGGAACGTTCCCTGTCTGTATCTTCGATTCGAAGTACCAAAGAAGCCTGAAAGGCTAAGGAAACAAGATAGTTTACTATGGCCACACGGGCGCTCCCCATATGGAGAGAGCCCGTTGGTGATGGCGCAAATCGAAGTTTCATATAAAAAGCTATTTACCTTCGCAATTAGAACAAGTTTTCTGTTGTGTTGGGATTGTGGCAATAGTATAACGTTTGCGAGGAATAAGGAAGTTGAAATAAGAAGGTCGAATAACCTGAGCAGCTTCATGTGGACATCTGTTTACACATTCCAAACAACCGATACAATGCGACAAGGAACCTTCTTCATAGATTTTAATATCCATTGGGCATACAGCTTTACAAATATTGCAGCTTTCCCCTTTACATTTGTCATGGTCAACAACAACACGAATAGCAGAGAAATAAGCAAAGAAGGAATAAAATGTACCAATTGGACATACAAATTTACAGAACACCCTCTTAGACAAAGTAGTTACCCAAAGCAATAAAACAAGCATGGAAATCTTAATAGCAAACATAACTTGTCCCATAGGACGTATATCCTGGTAACTAGCCATACCGTATGGTATAAAAGCTGAATTTGCAGGAAGACCCAAGAACGGGAATAAATCTTTTGGTAATGCGTTAAACAAGAACTGGGGAATCGCAGCAAATACAGTTCCAGAAGGACATAATTTACAAAACCAGGGACCACGAGTAGCTAAATGAGGGTCAATGGCAAGCAAGGGGAGAATTATGAAGGGAACTATAAAGAAAAATGCTCTACCCCAATTTCCGAGTTTATTACTAATTGTGAATTTTTTGAAACGGATAAAGAATAGTGAGAACATTGCCCCAAATAAAAGGACGTATAAAGCGGTAAAAGACCAAAATTCAGTCATTTTTCCACTATTCCAAAGATTTGATAAAGGAGAACTGACAAAATTCCCTGTTCGTGCACTTTTATACCCTGTGAACATAGGGGCTTTCCAGCATAAATACACAATAATTGCTAATAGAATTGCAAGAACAATGTACTTCGCTACTTTTTTCATTTTATAAGTTAAGTCTTGTAGAAGACCAAATGGACACATCCATCCGCAGGTCATTCTTCCAAAAAAGACTCCGATTAAAGCCAACATCCCGATCCCAAAAAATGGAATCACTCCGCCACCAATCGTAAGGAAGTGCTGTAAAGTACCAGCTGGACAAGCACCTGGAGTAAATGGATTAGACCAACAAACCAACCAAGGCATAGGAAACCGTTTCAGATAAATTGGATTTAGTGTGGCAAGCCAGTAAAAACCAAAAGATCCAAAAATAAATGCCATCCACTGCACTGTTCTTAAGATTTTAGTGTTCTTTTTTCTTATTTCTTTTGATTTCATTTTTTTGCTCCTGCTTTATCATGTTTCGTTAGTGCATATAACAACATAAATAAAACAAAGGTAAAGGCAATTGTCCCAAGAATAAGCATGTTTATTTCACCTAAACCAATACATGACAAACACAATGTTAAAGCAGTATTGTAAATCTCAGACAGCTGCCCTTCAAAAAAAGGAAACACGCCCATTCCAATAAGCATAAAGAATATTGCTACAAGACCTGCAATAAGATACCAGATTCCAGGATTTCTCTCTTTGCCTGGTATCGTTTTCTCGGGTGCTTTGCTTTTTGCAACATTCTGAACAGTATCATTTGTTGAAGCCATAATAAAAACTCCCTTCAGAAAAAATGTAGTCCGCACAGTATTATACCAAATATTAAAGCATATTAACGGGGATAAATCATTACGAATTGGTTAAAACCACAGAATTCTATTTCTGCAAACATTTCTTAATATTGTATAATGGTGTTCTAACATTTTTTATCACGACCTGGAGGAATTGATTATGATTACAGCTGGTGGACTACGCCCTGGAAAAGCTTTTGAATACGAAGGACAACTTTGGGTAGTTACTTCGTTTGAACATATAAAACCTGGAAAAGGATCTCCTTTTGTACGTATAAAAATGCGTAGTCTGAAACAAAAAAGCACAATGGAAAAAACGTTTCGACCAGATGAAAAAATAAAAGATGCTTATCTTGAAAACAGAAAAATGCAGTACCTTTACAAAGACAATGGATACATTTTTATGGACCAGGAAACATTCGAACAAATTACTCTACCAGAGGACGATTGCAAAGAAGAAGCTGAGTTTCTCTTAGAAAATGCAACCATTGATGTTCTTTTCTATGACGATTCTCCCATTGGTATTCAGCTTCCTCCAAGCATGAATTTAAAAGTAACCCAAACCGACCCAGGACTTAAAGGTGATACAGCTCAGGGAGGAAGTAAACCTGCCACTGTTGAAACAGGGTTGGTTGTACAAGTCCCCTTATTTATAGACGAAGGAAACATTATTAAGGTAGACACAAGAACAAAAGATTATCTTGAAAGAGTTTCTATTGACTCAAAATGAGCGACAATACTGAAGCACACTTCAATCAGAAGTTACATGAAAGGCTACTCTTCTTGTTGTACCAAAAAGAGTTTAGGAATACTTCTCTAGAAATTTTAAATCAATATCTGGAAGAAGATTCCATGAAACGCTATCAGATAGAATTCGGTCATGTTCCTGTTGTGATTGTCACCAAGATACTACAAAAAAAAGAAGAATTAGACAGTATCATGAACGATAATTTAAGCAATTGGAAGATTGATCGTATCATGCTCTTAGATAAGATTATTCTGCGCATTGGTATCTATGAACTACTGTTCGAGCCTTCCATGAAATCAGGTATTATTATTGACCGAGCAATACGATTAGCAAAAACTTATGGAGGAATGCCTTCCGGAAAATTTGTGAACGGTATTCTTGGTTCTGTGTACCGTAAATATCGATCCGAAAAAGACGATTCTCCCAATATTACTGAGGACCCTTAAATGAATGAGTTTCTACTGAACACCATTAATCAAAAGAAAAGCCTATTTGAAGACTTTATGAAGAAGTCTCTTGATCCAATCAAATCCAACTCTGTTTTATATGCAGCGATCGAACATAGTGTCTTCTCAGGAGGAAAACGCCTTCGACCCATCCTTCTTATATGTACTTTTGAAGCTCTCTCCAAAAACAAAGGAGTAAATGCAGCTCTTCATGCAGCTTGTTCACTAGAACTGTTACATAGTTATTCTCTCGTTCACGATGATTTACCATGCCTAGACAACGATTTATATAGACGCGGGAAAAAAACTACCCATGCCTTATATGGAGAAGATATTGGCCTGTTAACCGGAGATGCCCTTCTTACCGAAGCGTTTCATGAACTAACCAAAATTCAGTCTTCCGACCTACCCTGCTCTTATGTTCTACAACTGGTAAAAATCTTATCTGAAAAGGGTGGATTGTATGGCATGATTGAAGGACAAGCCCTTGAGTGCTTTCAATCAGATCCAGAAAGCATTAATGAAGAAACTCTTTTCACTATTATGAACAACAAAACCGCTGCTCTGTTTTCTGCTGCCTTTATGATGGGGGCCGTTTGTGCACAACAAGACCAAAATACGGTTAATGAGTTTGAAAAAGTAGGATTACATATTGGGAAAGCATTCCAGATAGCAGATGATTTTCATGACAAAGACAATCCAAAAGATACCACGAATGCTTTTCGTCTTTTCCCATATGATTCTTTGTTCTCTCAGTTTAACAATGAGTTGCAGCTGTCGAAACAAATATTGCAGTCCTTACATTTAGAAACCAATGAGTTTTTTAAAGCAATTGTTTCCTGGTTAGAAAATCAACTTCCTGAAAATGAACTATAACGACATTCAAAATTTATCTCACAATGAACTAAACAAGCTTTGTAAGGACATTCGTGAAGAAATTATTCGAACCGTATCCAAAAATGGAGGGCACCTCTCGTCCAATCTTGGAGTTGTTGAATTAACGGTAGCATTGCTTCGAGTTTTCAATCCAATCCAAGACGACATACTGTTTGACGTTGGTCATCAGTGTTATTCATATAAACTGCTAACAGATAGATGGAAGCAGTTTTACACTCTGCGACAAAACAATGGTATTAGTGGGTACCCAAATATACAAGAAAGTGCTACCGATAAGTTTATCTCCGGTCATTCAGGAACTTCTCTTTCTCTTGCATTTGGATTCTCTTATGCAAAGAAGCTTCTACATACTCCTTCCCATACGATTAGCGTTGTTGGTGACGGTTCCTTAACCAGCGGAGAAAACTTTGAAGCGATCAATAATATTGGGCATTACAAACTGCCTGTAATCATTATCCTAAACGATAACGAAATGTCGATCTCCAAAAATGTTGGCTATTTATGTCAGGAACTTGGACGATTACGAAATAGCGTCTTATACCGACTAGTTAATAATCGTACTAAAAGTCAACTCTGTAGAATGGGAACATTTGGCAAACAAACACTCTCATTTCTTGAAAGAGTAAAAATGGCTACAAAGAAATTTTTCGTACCAAAATCGTTTTTCGAAGAATTTGGATTAGACTATTTTGGTCCCTACAATGGACATAATATTGCTGTTTTAGAAGAAATCTTTGGATTGATCAAAAAACAGAATAAGCCCTGCATAATACACGTTGTAACAAAAAAAGGGAAAGGATTGTCACATATTGAAAATAATGCAACACAGTTTCACAGTTCTCCCCCATTTGTGATAGAAAATGAAAATGTAAAAATTGAAAAAAATGCTCGTACATTCTCTCATTTTTTCGGTGAAACCCTCCTTGATATTGGCAAAATTGATAAAAAGGTAATTGCGTTAACGGCTGCCATGGGAGAGGGATTAAAGATGTCTTCTTTTGCATCACAATTCCCCTGTCGCTTTATTGATATGGGAATTGCTGAACAAACACTGATAACTACTGCAGCAGGACTGGCAAGAAAAGGATTCAAACCCGTTGTGGGTATTTATTCTACTTTCCTTCAAAGGGGGTACGACCAGGTTATTCATGACTGCTGTATCCAATCTGAGCCAGTCACGTTTGCAATTGACCGGGCAGGAGCTGTCTCCTCAGATGGTCCAACCCACCAGGGTAGTTATGATATTTCTTTTCTTTTACCAGTTCCCAATACAGTTGTAATGGCTCCATCGAATGGTACTGAATTACAAAAAATGCTCACTTGGACCTTGGAAAACAGTAATCAGCCTACTTTTATTCGTTACCCCAAAGACAAAACCTCATCCGCTCCTATTAGTCCACCCATAAAATTGGGGAAATCCTGGATTCAGAAAAAAGGCAATACCGGAGCCCTATTGTATTTAGGACCGTTTGAGGAGTTATGTTTCGAAATCAATCAAAAACTAAATGAAACAAATAAAGACTTCAGCGTGATTAACGCTCGATTTGCAAAACCACTTGATAAAGAGCTTATTGATATGCTTGTATCATCTTACAAGCTGGTTGTGATTATTGAAGATGGGATTAAAACCGGTGGATATGCATCTTACGTTAAAGATTACATTGCATCAATACCTACTTCTTCTATAAGAGTTATTTCTTTTGGATTAATTGAAGAATTCATATCTCAAAAATCAAGAAGTGACATCCTTCAGGAATCGGGAATATCTGCCAACAATATTGTGCATACAATCCAAAATGCGCTTAGATAAAGCAGTTCATACGCTATACCCCGAATTCAGCAGATCGAAAATTCAATCGTTCATTAAAAACCAGTTTGTTACTGTAAACAACCAAATTATCACTAAACCTTCTTATGTCTGTGCGCCATCCTATGTAATTACTCTTTTGATAGAATCTCAGCCATATGTAAGTAGAGCAGCCGACAAGTTGTTGAAAGCATGTAGCATTTTTCACCCCGATCTCAATGACAAAATTGCAGTTGATATCGGAGCTTCTACCGGAGGTTTCTCACAGGTACTACTAGAAGAAGGGGTACGTAAGATATATGCCGTGGATGTTGGTAAAAACCAGCTCCATCCTAAGTTGAAACAAGATTCTCGTATAGTGAGTATTGAAAATTACAACGCTCGATTCATTACAAGTAGTATTTTTTCAGAACTTCCAACTTTTTTTACCATGGATGTCTCTTTCATTTCTTCCAAATTAATTCTACCATCTCTATTAAAAGCGATTCACAAAGATTCATTCGGAATTCTCCTATGGAAACCTCAGTTTGAAGTTGGTCCAAAAAAGTCATCACACGGTATTGTAAAAGACAGAAGTGTAATTCGTGAAGCATTAAACCAATCCTGCTGTTTTTTTGTATCCCTTCAACTATACCCAATCGATATTACTTTTTCTCCAATAAAAGGAGGACAGGGTAATATTGAATTTCTCATCTATTTATCGAAAATGATTGGTAGAAGAACAATTAACGAATCTGAAATAGCAAGGACGATTAATGAAGGTTGGAATTTTTTTTCGAAAACAGGTTGACGAAGTTATTCATATAGCGGGTGAAATCATCCACTTTTTAAAAGATAACAGCGTGGAAGTATTTATTGACGATGCAGTTGGTCATTACTTTGCAGAACCAAGTATTGGTAGTGCAAATCTGGTGGATTTCGATTTTTTGGTCAGCATTGGAGGGGATGGCACATTTTTACAGGCATCCCATATCGTCCTTCATTCGAATACACCCCTTATAGGTGTAAACTATGGTTTCACTGGTTTTTTAACCAGCATCGAGGAGGAAGAAGTCTTGCTTTCTCTTCAAGATTTAATTCAGGGGCGATTTTACATTGAAAACAGGTCTGTCCTTGAATACGATCTAATTCGCGATGGGGAATCTATTCACACAGGTTATGCCGCGAACGATCTAGTGATTCAGAGAAAACCAATGTCAAAAATGATTTCACTTGATGTCTTCGCTGATAAACAGAAAATTTCAAATTTTAGAGGGGATGGTCTTATTATTTCAACTCCTACGGGCTCAACTGCCTACTCCCTTTCTGCCGGAGGACCAATACTAGACCCGCAGTGCCACGACATAATTATCAACCCTTTGTGTCCACATAAACTAAGTAACAGAAGTCTTGTAATCCCTGACAATAAACAAATATCTGCATCCATTAACTGCAAGAATAGACCCACCCTGTTTATACGGGATGGTATTTCCCAATATGAGCTAGAAGACATGGATCGGTTGCAGGTTCAGAAATCAGCAAAGCAACTTCGAATCATCCATCTCAAAAAGAAGAATTTTTTTGAAATTGTAAATCATAAATTTCAGTGGGGACTGTAGTGTTACAAGAAATAGTTATTCAAAATTTCGTTATTGCTAAACACATAGACATACAATTACATAACGGTCTTAATGTTTTTACCGGTGAAACGGGAGCAGGAAAAACTCTTCTGATGAACGCTATCCTATTTGGTATAGGGCATTCAATCCCGAAAGAAGCCATGGGCTTAGAAACTGAAAGACCGTACGTAAAACTTGTTTTTTCTTCTGTACCGAAATCCCTTACTATTGTACTTGAAGAAAATGGATTTGAAGGGGAAGATGAAGACGAATTAGTACTAGAAAGAACTTTCTCTAGTAAAGGAAAAAACCGTTCAAAAATTAATGGTCAAATTGCGACCTTAAAATTCTATAAGTCCATCGGTAGATATTTATTAGATTTTCATGGTCAAAAAGAAACAGGATCCCTTTTAATTCCCCGGAAACAATTGGACTATGTTGATGAATTTATGGGAGAGGATGCAAAAACACTAAAAGCATCCATTGGAATCCATCGAAAAGAACTACTTTCCACAATTCAGAGGCGCATTGAACTCCAGACCATGGAACATGAAAATGAAAAGGAAAAAGAACTTCTCGCTTTTCAAATACAGGAAATAGAAACAGCCGGAATCAAAAAGGGGGAATGGGTAGAGCTTCATGAAAACCAAAAGCGCTTCGAAAACTTTGAAAGTATTGTAGTTCACCTAAAAGCCAGTCTTTCATTGTTGACCGGAAATGATTTCACAGAGATGCACGCCCAGAATACAATACAAGAATCGATTCAGGAGCTATCCTCTATTGTATCGTATTCCAAAGCAGCACAAGATGGTATTCAGTCTCTTGAAACGATCGACTCAATATTAAAAGATCTTGCCCGAGACTTAAATACAGAACTCACCGACATTGAAACAGAGTACGACAGTGAAACACTAAACACAATCAATGAGAGAATTCATCTCCTCAAAACCATCCGGTCAAAGTACGGAGAGACAGAGGAAGAGATTGAAAACACATACAGAATAAAGAAAGAGAAACTACATTCATTACAAAATCAAAAAGAGAATATTTCTTCCTTATTCGAGAAAGAGAAAATCCTTAGAAAAAAATTGCAAGTTGAAGCGATTGAACTACATAATTTACGCGTCATAGCATCAAAAAAGCTAGCAGCAGAGATCACCGACCACCTTAAAGAACTGTCAATGCCAAACGCCATTTTTTCGATTGAATTATCTACTTCACCTGCACCAGAAAATGTAAATTCATATATTCAATTCCAGAATAGGAACGTGTCAATCGATGACTCTGGAATTGACACTGTTTGTTTTCTTTTTCAATCCAACACAGGATTGCCAAAGTTACCAATTCAGCAAATTGCTTCTGGGGGAGAACTCTCTCGTATTATGTTATCCATCAAAGTTAGTTTAGGAAAAAATAATGACAAAAACACAGTATACATTTTTGATGAAATTGATACAGGAATCAATGGGCTTACAGGAAACCAAGTAGGAGCAAAGTTGTCAAGAATAGGCCAAAAGAATCAAACTTTATGCATCACTCATTTACCTCAGATAGCTTCTTTTGGAGACACGCACTTCTTCATTGCCAAATCATCTGATGCGTCCTCTACAATTTCATCTGTTTACAAATTAAAAGGAAATAATATTGTACAAGAAATAGCCAGGATGATGGGGGGAGATATTCACACTAAAACAGCAATTCAACATGCTGAAGAAATGATACATCATGCAAAAAATTACGAATCGTAAAGTATATACTGCCATACTAGTGGGAGTAAGAGATTCGACCAGCACTATAAAAGAACTCGAATCTCTTTTAAAAACACTTGGAATTAGAACAGAATTTGTTTTTTTAATTAATCGCTATTATCCAACACCATCTCATTATCTTACTAAGGGTAAACTGAATGAACTCATCCAATACAAAGCTGGATCTAATATTGATCTCATTGCATTTGACGATGAATTGAAATTTTCTCAAATTAGAAACCTCCAAAAAAAACTTCAGATCCCGGTTTTAGACAGACCTCGGATTATTCTTGAAATTTTCGCCAGAAGAGCCACCACCAGAGAAGGAAAAATTCAAGTAGAAATAGCGACTCTCCAGAGAAGAAAAGCAGAGTTAATTCACAGTCGATCTTCTTTGGACCAACAGGCTGGCTTTATTGGAGGGAAAGGCCCTGGTGAAAAGAAGATTGAGTTAAATAGAAGACAACTCTTTCAACACATGAAATCGCTACGCGAATCACTACGCAAAATAGAAAAACAACGCAATATAACAAGAAACAAAAGAAAGTCTTCATCCCTGTTTACAGTTTCACTGGTTGGATATACAAATGCCGGAAAATCAACCTTGTTTAACCTTCTTACAAAAGATAACACTCCTACAGACAACCTTCTTTTCCATACACTTGATATAAGAACTAGAAGAGGATTCCTTAACAACTCAATTGGAGAAATCCTTTACAATGACACAGTAGGTTTTATACGAAAACTACCTCACGAATTAATTGAGGCTTTTAAGAGTACACTGGAAGAAATTTTATTATCTGACCTGATTGTTATAGTTGTCGATGCCAGTGATAAACATTATTCTGCCCACTTAACAACAGTTCAACAAACATTGAAAGAACTGGGGGCAGCAGAAATTCCCTTCTTGTTAGTTTTCAACAAAATTGATTTACTTACCAGTGATCACTCTTCCTCTTCAATTCCTGCAGTGGAAGAATGCAAGACAATTTACATCTCAGCAAAAGATGAAACTGGTATTGATTCACTAAAGCAAGCAATTAGCGAGAAAATTCTTTCCCTGTAACAACCTCCATGAATAGTATAGAAACCCCCATCTACTCAAACAATGAGCGGGAAGTAGTAATAATTGACCAGACCTTTTTACCAATTGAAGAAAAGTGGGTTACAATCCGAACCCCTTCTCAAATGATTGAAGCAATAAAATCATTGCGTGTCAGAGGAGCTCCCCTTTTAGGATTAGCAGGGATATATGGTTTAGCATTGGCAGCACTGCATTCATCAACTAATAACCAGTTTAAACAATGGAAAAATGCTCTTATTGCATCCCGACCTACAGCAGTGAATCTATCCTATATGATCAACCGAAGCTTTGTATCCTGGGAACGTAGTTACAGTTCATTTCAGCAATTAGAAACTAGTACCTATTTTTTTCAATATGCAAATTTAGTTGCTAAGGAAATCCAGCAGGAATGCACAGATATGGCAAAAAGAACATTGCCTTTTGTGAAAGACAATGCATCCATCCTGACCCACTGCAATTCAGGTTCCTTAGCTGTTGGGAGCATAGGGACAGCAGTGGGTGCAATAAAATATGCTTTCCGACATAAGACAAATATACATGCTTTGTGTACAGAAACCAGACCTTTACGTCAGGGTTCTAGGCTCACTGCATATGAGTTTGATAAATACAATATTCCGTATCAATTACTTTGTGATACTGCAGTAGGTTATGCAATGGCTAACAAATTAGTATCACTGGTCATGGTTGGTGCAGACAGAATTGCAGCCAATTATGATACTGCCAATAAAATTGGGACACTACAAATAGCAATTCTTGCTGATCATTACAAGATTCCTTTTTTGGTTGTTGCACCTGAATCATCATTCGATGCTTCTTCCAGGTATGGCTCAGATATAGAAATTGAACAGCGTTCAGAAAAAGAGATAAAATGGATTGAGAATATTCAGAACGCCCCCATTAATTGTAGAGCCTTGAACCCAGCCTTTGATATTACCCCTCACTCATTGATCACAGCTATTGTAACAAATAATCGAGTTATTTTCTGTAATAACCTTGATTAATTTTATGCAACATTCGATCACAAATAACCCTTTTCCCCTCTCACAGTGGGGTTTTTAGTAGGCTCTTAAAAAATGCTGTTTTTAACGCTTTTTATAATATATCAATATATTATATATTATCCTTCCAAAAAACATCAAAATGGGGGTTGTTAATCACTTTTCCCTTCCTATGAGCTTTTCAAGCATTTACTGTCTACTTCATATTCGCATGAACAGGTGCTTTCCCATTCTGATGAAGTTGTCCACATTTCTTGCACAGTTTTTCCACAGTCTATTTCAAGTTTCAATTAAGCATAACCCTGTCTAATTGAGGCTTTATAACGTTATACTTTGTGTAATTCTCAATAATAGAGAAAGAGCCTTAATATGAAAAAAAGGGAGAGCAAATGCTCTCCCTTTTTTGGGGTGTGTTTATATGTTTCGAAACCAGAATTTACTGCTTGATAGTAATTTCTCGGGTTTCACCGTTCCAGTCCAGGGATGCACCAAAGGCTTCAC
>CAYRBR010000009.1:0-4526 GCA_964422555.1 uncultured Caldisericota bacterium
TATCGGATGGTAAATTCTGTAAGTTTGGGTGCACAGACGATATTCGACCTGTTGCAGGCCCAGCTTGCAGAAATGTTGTGTGAATACAAGATTGTTCATTATCAGCTGCTTTGTCTAAGCCCAGCACATATGTCTGCAACATTTTGGAATACTCCCTGTACAATTGTATTTTTTCTATAATGGGAGAAAAAGGTTTTAACTCCTCTAATACATCTGCATTGGTTGAATATCCAGTTTTGGTTTTTTTCCGTGCTGGCAACCCCATCTTTTCAAATAAAATAAAACTAAGTTGCTTGGGAGATGCAATATTGAATTCCTGTCCAGCTTCCTTGTAAATCTCTCCAGTGATTCTTACAATCTTTTCTTCCAATTCTCCCTGTATTTCTTTAAGATACTCTCGCGACACAATAATGCCTTTTCTTTCCATTCTATACAGTACTTGCTGCAATGGTTTTTCTGTTTGAAGATACAAGGACATTTGTTCGCTTTCATCAATTTTCTCCAATGTAGCTTCCACAGAAGGAAGGATTGAACAAATCCACTGATTTGGAGAACCTTGAACTTCCCTAGAATAGTCTTCTAATGAGTACTGTTTTGCATTGGGCCTTAGAACAAAATACAACAACTGAACGTCATCGTAGTTCTGAAACCATTCGTTAGCACCCATCTGCAATAAATGCGCGATTAATTTGGCATCGAATAGCCACTTCTTGCAGTTTGAACTTAAACAAAATTGAGTAATTGTTTTCCGTACCTCTTGTTGCGATTGAAGTAAATTTAAGGTGCATTCAAATAGCCCAGTAGAAGTTGCAAAACAAACACTTTCATGTTCAAGAGCAATGGCTACTTGGTCTTCCTGTTCAAGTGCATACATAATTTGCTGCGCATTCGTTTCAGTAAATTCGATTACATCAAGTACTTCTTCTGCGGGAAATAAGTCTGACGAATGATTGGAAAACAATTCACTATGTCTCCCCTGAATATCTTTTTCTATACTTCGAAATGAAAATTTACGAGCTATTTGCATCCATTTCTCTTGATGCAGTTCATTGAAACATAAATTTTCAGGTTGAAATAAAAGAGGAGCATTTCGTTGTAAACGAATTAATTCTTGATTTCGAATAAGTGTTTCTTTATATGCAATTGCCTTTTCAGTTTCTTTTGAAGATACTGCAAGAAGAGAATGAATAGTAGAATATTTTTGTAACAATTTAGCAGCCGTTTTTGGGCCTATTTTAGGCACTCCTTTAATGTTATCTGAAGGATCACCCACTAACGACTTAAAATCAACAATTTGGGTTGGGTAAACGCCATACTTTTCATAAATAAAATCAGCTGTGGCGTCTTGTGGTTTTTTTTGTTTTTGAACAGGAACTAAAACGTGAATTTTGGAAGAAACGAGTTGAAGTAAATCTTTATCGCCTGAATAAACATATACATTTTGTTCTTCTTCCGCAAATTTCGTTGCTAGTGTAGCTAACAAATCATCAGCTTCGTAACCCACTAACTCAAACCACGGTATGTCTAGTTCCGATAGAATTTCTCGAATCATTTTGGATTGCTGTATTAACGAAGATGGAGGAGGGGGACGATTTGCCTTATATTCTGGTAGTATGTTGGATCGATATGTCTTTCCTTTTGTGTCAAAACAGATTGCCAATGAAGTTGGCTCCACTTCCTGCAACAAAGTTAGCAGTGTCTTCAGAAACCCAAACAGCGCATTGGTAGGGGTACCATCTGGCATAGAAAGATTTTTAATGGCAAAAAAAGAGCGATAGAATAAATGGTTTCCGTCAATAAAAAGAGCCTTTTTATGCAGATTCTGGTTCAATCGGTTCTTCTTTCTTAAATTCTAACAGGGAACCCCAATAGTCATATGTTTCAGCCAATACGACAATAAAACCAAATAGTAGGAACACTGGAAACAAGAAGCCAAAACTTCTAACAACCAGCTCTCCGCCTACTGTAAGGCTTAAAGGAGGGAATGCATAAGCGGCCTGCATAAAGGCTGCCACATATATGTTCTTAGTTCGAACATACAGGTAAGAACAGAAAACACAGTAAAAGAACACAAACAAAACGGTTCCAAAACCGATATCGGTTGTGTGTGCCATCTGAAATCGAATAATGTGCAATAAAGTAAAGAACAGAGAACTAAACACAATGGCAATTACTTGTTTCCAAAAGGCAGGAATGCGCACCATTAAAATAGAGTAGGTTTTGTTTAGTAAATACCCCCATGTCATAACTGCTATACAAATACCAGCCACAACCCAGGTGCTTAACAAAGAAATAGTATAATCCATCGTAAACGGTTGAGAAGACACATATAACGATCGTGGCTCAAAAAACAAAGCGGTACCGATGGGTAAGATTACATAAAGACCCACTAAAGCCAAAATGGCAAACAACAATCCAGGGAAAATTTTCCTTGCATTTGCTCCAATATCAGCTGCTTTCCATCCATCCAAATGCAAAAACCAAATGGAAATGAGAAGAATAGCAATGTTGGGAAGCAAGTAAATTAAATTGGACACGATTGGTCCAGGTTGCACATCCCACAATGAATAAATTAGTCCATTTACGTATTGAATAACCGTAGGGAACAGAACAATTGCAGCCATAAAAGCCAACAGGATTAATATCTCTCGGTAGTTGATTGTATTTTTCATTTGATCACTCCAATTTAGATGGCGGATGAGGAGGGATTCGAACCCCCGGAGCTATTCGCTCGCAGCATTTCAAGTGCTGTGCCTTCGTCCACTCGGCCACCCATCCGCATAGCACATAATAGTATACGTATGTCAAATAAAACCGCAAAAATAATTTTGTTATTGCAATAGATCACTTAATTGTATCGAACCATCTTCCATTTGTCTATTTTCTATCAACGCAGCCATACATCTTCCTACTGCCACACCGGATCCATTTAAGGTGTGAACAAAATCGACTTTTCTTTCTTTATTGCGATAACGGATGTTGGCTCTTCTAGACTGAAAATCTAAACAATTTGAAACAGACGATATTTCTACATATTTTTGCATAGAAGGAAACCATACTTCAATATCATACGTTTTGGCAGAAGTAAATGCAGTAAGATCTCCCGTACACAAAGTTACTACACGGTATGGAAGCTGTAGTTTTTGCAAAACCGATTCTGCATCTGCAAGCATTTCTTCTAATGCCTCCCATGAATGATCTGGAGTAGTCATTCGAACCAGTTCTACTTTTTCAAACTGATGCACTCGAATTAAACCCCTGGTTTCCTTTCCAGCAGCTCCTGCCTCTCTGCGAAAGCAAGAAGTAGCTGCTGTCAATTTCAAGGGCAAGGAGGTTTCATCAAGAATCTCTCCTCCCATCATATTCACCAAAGGAACCTCTCCTGTAGAAATCAAAAAGCAATCATCCTGTTCGAGTTTATATAAGTCGTCTTCGAATTTAGGTAGTTGCCCCGAACCAAAAAATACTTCTCTTCGGGCAGTAAAAGGAGGGGCAATTTCTTGGTATCCTCTATCACTGGCATTATCTAGCATCAGTGATTGTAATTTTCGAGCTAGCTTTGCTCCGGTGCCCCGGAGAAGTGAATACTTGTTTCCAGCTAATTTCACCCCACGTTCAAAATCAATCCATTGGAGTTTTTCTCCCAGTTCCACATGAGATAACGGATCAAATGTAAATGTAGGAATATTTCCCCACGTTTTTATAACAGGGTTATCTTCTGCATCTTCCCCGTATGGAACACTATCATCGGGAATATTGGGTAATTGAGAAAGATGATTAAAAATCTGCTCATCAACGATTCGCAATCGTTCTGTGCCATCGGTAATCTTTTCTGCAACCATTTTCATTTCCGATCGAAGTCCTGAAATATCTTCTCCCTTTTTTGCCATGAAACCAATTTTTGAGGATTGTTCGTTTTTCTCATGCTGTAACGATTCTACTTCTCTCAATAAAGATCGTCGTTGCATATCCAATTCTACAATTTCATCAATAGCAGAACCTTCCACAGATCGCTTTTTCAGACCTTTTTTTATTGCATCCGGATTTTCTCTAATTCTTTTAATATCCAGCATGTTCAATCTCCTTATCTAAATTTTCTGCAATCTTCATTTTAATGACTTTAATTTTGTCACGCAACCTTGCAGCTTCTTCAAATTCAAGCAATTCTGCTTTTTCGTGCATTTCTTCTTCTAACTCACGTATCAGAAGCGAAATATCTTTTGCCTTCTTAATTTCTTTTTGAATTGCACTTACTTCTTTATCTTCCTCTATTTCAATTAAATCTTTCACTGCTTTCTGTATACTTCTTGGCTGTATATTGTGCTCTTTGTTATATTCCGATTGCAATAATCTTCTTCGCTCGGTTTCGTCTATAGCATACTGCATAGAAGGGGTAATTCGATCGGCATACATAATCACTTTCCCTTGCATATGGCGTGCCACACGACCAATCATCTGAATTAAAGAGGTATTGGAACGCAAAAATCCTTCTTTATCGGCATCCATGATTGCAATAGCCGATCCCT
>CAYRBR010000009.1:4651-12519 GCA_964422555.1 uncultured Caldisericota bacterium
GTCTAATCCAGAGTGCAAGTACTTTGCACGAACTCCCTTTTCCAATAAATAATACGACAGTTCTTCCGAAAGTTTTTTGGTAAGGGTTAGCACCAATACTCTCTGATTACTTTTAGACGCATTGTGAATAACAGATAACAAATCAGTAATTTGTCCATCAGTGGGTCTGACTTCAATTTCAGGATCAAGTAATCCAGTCGGACGAATGATCTGCTGCACAATCTGCGTACTATTCTTATGTTCAAATTTCCCAGGAGTGGCAGATACAAATATTGCCTGCGATATTTTCTTTTCGAACTCTTCCCACAATAAGGGTCGATTGTCTAATGCAGAGGGTAATCGAAATCCATAGTTGACCAATGTTTGTTTTCGACTTCGATCTCCTTTATACATAGCCCCCACCTGAGGAACCGAGAGATGTGATTCATCCATAAAAAGCAGGAAGGGAGGTTTAAAGTAGTCAATAATAGTGGAAGGAGTCGATCCTTCTTCTCGACCTGCCAGGTGCCGTGAATAGTTTTCTATCCCCTTGCACACTCCCATAGTTTCAAGCTGCTCCAAATCATACATAGTTCTTTCTTCAATTCGCTTCGCCTCGATAATTCTTCCTTCTTGCTGAAACTTCTCTATTTGCAGCTGTAGCTCATTCCGAATGATTGGCAATGACTTTTTTAGCCGATCTTTTGTAGTCACAAACTGTTTTGCCTGGAAAAATACAAAATGATCAATTTTCTCAACAGTGGTTCCCTCTAAAGGATGAATCACTCGCATACTATCAATTTCATCTCCGAAAAACTCAATTCGAATAGCATTCTTTTCTTGCTCAGCCGGGAATACATCTACTACATCCCCATTCACTCTTATCTTCCCAGGTCCAAACTCATACTGATTTCTCTCGTATTGTATCTGAACCAATTTTCTTATGAACCTATTTCTCTCTATTTGCTGTCCAATTTCAGCTTCTACAATGTTCTTCTTGTAGTCTTTTGCCTCTTGCCAACCATAAATACAAGAAACAGAAGCCACTACGATTACGTCCCTTCTTTCCAATAAAGCTCGAACAGTAGACTGCCGTAGTCGTTCTATTTCAGAATTAATATCAGCATCTTTTTCGATGTACAGATCTTGGGTAGGCACATAGGCTTCTGGCTGGTAATAATCGTAATAACTGACAAAATATTCTACTTTATTGTGAGGGAAAAACTCCTTGAATTCTGCAAATAATTGTGCAGCTAGTGTTTTATTTGGAGCCATAACCAAGGCTGGCATATTTACTTGCTGAATAATATTGGCCATTGTAAAAGTCTTTCCCGAACCAGTTACACCTAAAAGAGTTTGAAATCGCTCCTGATTATGAATTCCCTTAACCAACTTCGATATCGCCTGCGGCTGATCCCCAGCTGGTTTGTAAAAAGATGTTAATTGATATTCTTTTTTTGTTTGCATTTTGGTAAAAAAAAAGGGCGGTACCGAAAGTACCGCCCTTTTGGTTAAGTCATTTTTTTACTATTTCAAAGATAGTCGGTTAATTTTAATCGATTTATCTTCCTGGTTCCATTCAATTTCAGCGCCTAAGGCTTCACTAACAAAACGAATTGGAACAAATGTTCTTCCGTTGGTAATTTCTGGAGGGGCTTCCATTTGCACAATTTTATTATTTACAATAGCTCTATTCGAACCAATTTGCATAGAAATAATTGTGTTTTCCAATTGAACATTAATTCCTTTGGTTTTTGCAACCCACTCAACTTTGGCACCCAAACCTTTGGCAATAACAGATAAAGGAACATAGGTTCTTCCACTGCTAATATAAGGAGCTGCATCCAATTCTACATTTTCCTCGTTAACAGTAGCATTGTTAGATCCAATCTTAAGCTGGATAACACATTGTCGGTAGTTAGGAATTGTTACTACCTTCTTGGCAAAGCCATCATTGGTTCTAACATTCACTTCAATTCTGTTTTTCCCAACTTCTACGGGCACTTCAGCATCAAAATCAAATGTAGTAGCAGTTTCATCTGCTACTACATTTGCTTCAATTCCATTAACAAAGACCCAGATTAATCTATCTGGTTCTGTTCCTTCGGCATTTTTGGTTACTTTTCCGTTAATAGAAATAGCGTCCTTTTCAATATATTTATCTTGTAATACTAAATCTATTTTTAGGTTGGATGCTTGTTTTTCAACATTTACTACACGTTTTGCAGTATTGCCGTAAGGATCAATTGCAGCAATTTCAAATGTGCTTATGGCATCTTCAAGTTTAGCAGTATAGCTAAAGAAACCTTCGTTATTAACAGATACAGGTTCATCATTAACGGTAACAGAGGTATCTTTTTCGACATTTCCGGTTATAACTGCAATTTCTTTAGCAGGGACAACTTCTACAGGATTCACTTCTAAAGAAGCAGTTTTTACGGTTTTATCAACACCAATTACTGTGTAACCGTCGATAAGGCCTTCCATTACACCTTTCAAAACAAGGATACCTTGTTTTTCAGGCATGACAGTAAATTCAACTTTGCCTTCGCTGTCGGCAGTCTTACTATCTTTTACGCCAACCCCTTCAATAGAAACCTTTGCGCCAGGTACTGGTGCATCTGTTCCGGCTTCTTTTACATATACGACTACGTTCGCAGTTTGCCCGGATTTAATATTCTCGTCAGACATAACAACTAATTCAATACCAGCAGAAATATCTAGTTCTGCTAAACCACCAACCATATAGAAGTTCGGATACACAAATCGAGTATCTTTGTTCCAATATTGGAGGAAAGCCTGTTCCATACCGGTACCGGTTGGTGAATAAGTAATAACAGTTTCTTTTGCTTTTGGATCGGCATCGGAAGTGTACAGGTTACCGTAAATAGAAGTCTCTAGCTGAGGTCCATATATACCGTTCTCAAATACAGACTGTGGATAGTATTCGTCACCATCAAGCATAACAGATCCACCTGTTTGCAATGGTAAATCACGGCTATCGGCAGGATAGGCTCTAACCAAAATGTTATTCGCTTTACCATAAGTAATATCGTATGCATCCGGATTTAAGAAATCTTTTCCAATTTCAAGACCAGTTGTTGCATCATACAATTGTACTTTTGGAGATTTCAACTCAACATAACGGTTCGGCATAGCCTCCCAGTCTAATTTAAAAGTGTTGTCGGCGGTGGTAATCTGATAAGTTCTTCTATATGAATAGGTGTAACACCAAGAATAGTGGTATGAGATAGTAATGGATTGCCAACGATTAAAGAATCGGGTTTCCATTCGTTGTGGTGATTTTTCATTATACTCACCGGGGTTACCATAAACATCTGCAAAGAAGTCATTGTTGGAGTAACGGTTATTACCTACTAATCCACCAATTTTGCAAAGATCTTCAGCCCATAGGTAGAATGTTGTTTTACCTTCTTTGTCCAAATTCATAGAATCACGATATGTTAAAGCATAATCGTTATCAATATCGTTGAACAAATATCCACCTTCGTGAGGACTGTTATAAATAGCTCCTAATCCCCATCCTTTTTTCAAAGAGGAATACTGAGAAATCCTATCCTCAATATAGGGGATTCTATCTTCTGGCATAATTAAGAACATAGTGTCAGTCACAAATTCTTTGTTATCCCACATCCAATTTTTCGTATTGTAGTAAGTGTAGGATCCTACAGCCCTTATATAGAATTTTGTTCCTGAGGTTCTCCAATAATCATAATAATAAGCTCGGAATCCACCAAGTTGTTTAATTTCGTCATTCCCAGTATCAATTTGTCCGTTGTTGTTTAAGTCAATTCCAACATGAATATTGGCATAGGAAGTATTCCCATATCCACCTTCATTCCCGGCAGCCATATAACTGTAATTTCCATTTGGTTGCACTAACACATTTGTAAACCAAGAAGCTTGAGAATAAGCCCAGCCGTAATTCTTAGGAGTATTTGACAATAGAGTAAAACGAGATGTTTCGGTAGCATTTCCGCCACAAACTGAAATGGAAGATCCTGCACCTTTTAAGGGTACTCCCTGTGCATTCTTCGCATAAGCGGTTACACGGTATATTCTGTTATCACCTGCTGTTAGCATAAAATCAGGTTCACCAGGAATGGAGTACTCTGTACCTGTTGGATCATCCGTATTCACAACTTTATAGGTTACATCTGGTAATGCAACTTTTACTTCTGCTTTTCCGTAATGTCTTCTGTCAGGACTGTACACAAATACATCAAAGGTTCCTTTGTCGTTTGCACAGAAGCCTTTGAACATGTATTTACCTTCATCTTTTTCACGGAAATCAATTTCAATGGGTACAAATGGATTTGTATTCGAAGAATAAAGCATTCCATTATTAATCAAGCTATTGTCGCTGTTGTGTAAATCAGTTCGCAACCAATAATATTGAGGTAATGTAGATCCATCGCCGTAGAAGTATTCGTTATCAGGATGAGGATCAAGTATCAACTTGTTCCATATTGCATTATCTTCTATCATTCGTTCACCAGATGGATCAGGTACGCCATACTGTAAATCAACAGGTTCCCCTTCAGAATCAAGTACTTGTATTGTTAAAGGATTCTGAGGATCTGCCAACTCAGGCGTTACACCTGCGGTTAATGGTTCTGGTCCATAGGTAACAATAAGGTCGTTGTGTGGTTTTACTTCTAACTGAACTTGGGCAGACAAATAAACCTCATGGGAATTCTGATAATAACGTTCGATCTCTTTTGGTACATTACTGCCTGCGGCATTTGCCAAATCGTAAACAAAGGCTCGGTCATTATTATCATCCCCATATTTGTAAGCAGTGACATAAACAGGTAATATTTCATCTGCATCAATAATATGATCGGGTACAGACAAATCGCCTTGTATTTCTCCACCACCAAAATCCCATCCAACAGAGGTAATTCTGGCACCATTTTCTTCGTTCAAATCAAATGTGTATGTTCCATTATTAATGTTGAAGGTACGGGCATCAATCACACCACTAGACCAAGTATTGGTACTTAAGTCGTAGGTACCAATGATTTCGGTTTCGAAATCGGCAAAAGAAACTTTACCATCTTCATTTGTGTCATCGGCATAATCAAACTGTAAGGCATAGTCGGTTTTTGTAGAGCTTCGAGGAGCTCTGGTTATCCAACCGTCACCAGCACCATCGTATGATTTTGAACCAGGGTTATATACCCCACGGTCCTGCCATATAGCCATTACTGCATTATTACATTCACGAACATAATCAGTATAGTAAGGGTCGTAACCTTTTGGTTCATATTCATTCAATGAAACGGTTAATTTCTGGTCTTCATCAACAATGAAAGACTCTTTATCTGTCTTCATATCCAATGCATGAACCAAGAATCCTTCGGCTTTTTCTTCACAACAATCTTGGAAGGACCTTACAATTCCGTTATTCAATTCAACTTCAATTGTAATTTTTCCACGGTTAACGGGAATAATTTCATCAATCACAAAACAATTCAACGCAGAACCAGATAATGATGCATCTGGAGCAGCATCTTCGTAATGAAGTCGTCGATTAAACATCAATACCGGATTGATGTCTTCGTAGTCTTCATAGTGTACCGTACTACCAAAGCCAGTTGTAAAATCGATTGTATACGGAGATGTAGTAGTAGTAAAATCACTTAGTACTTGTTCAAACCATCCCCAGTTCTGTTCATCAATAATCAATTCACCACTATAATCGTACTGTATGGGTACATTCTTCAGTTCATTGTATTCATTGTTACGTAACGTATAGAAAGTGTTGCTCTCATCTTGATCAAAGAAACGTTTTGGCATAGCAAAAGGTCCTTTGATTCTAATTTCTTTAATCTTAAGATCAGGACGTAACTCATCTCTCTGGAAACTGAAATGTTCGTTGTCGAAATTCTTAAGAATAAAGAATAATCCATAGTCGGTTAATGGATAGAATTCAGTACCTAATTTATTGAACTGGTCGTATTGCCATTCTTTTTCCCAGTCATAATTAGAGGTAAAGCGTTTACGAGCTGATCTTCTTGAATGAATAGCCGGGAATGCATTAAAACCAGATTTTCTCCCGGTATCACCCATTCCTACGTCAGATGACACACTACCTTCAACTCGACCTGTGTGTGTTTGCCCACCAGGATAAGAACGTAAATCTTCCTGCCAATCGAACAGTATCGGGTCATATCGTGCCTGAATGAATGGGTTTGGCGGAACTTCCATCTCACTCAAAGCAAAACTACCCTGCGTATAGTTAATAGTAGAATATTGTAAAGCATGGTCAATCCAGTTTACATCCACAAAATTTAATACGGGGTCAGCAGGAATAACACTTAGGGTAGTAGATCCACAGTAATCTATACCCTGAGAATAATCACGAAGGAAATATGGGGCATGAATAATAGCTGCGTTATAGTCAAACATCATTTCTTTTGAGTAGAAAGTGACTTCTACAGGAGTAGAAGAATTAGTAGGTCTTGCAATTACTAATCCACGTCCTCCAGGATCAGCACCTTTTTCGAAATTACTTATGTGTACAGGTACACCATAAGTCATGATAAAATAAGGACCAAAAGTGTCGCCAAAAGTAACATCTCCAGGGGGTGGGAATCGATTATTCTCGTCATAGAAGCCACAATCCGCGTACCCTAGACCTGTACCTTCAGTACAATCATTATCGACCCATCGTCCAGGTCCTCCAGATCCAGTGTATGTTATTACATCTGCTGAATCAAGCATATTGTTATAACCAAGATCTTGCCAATCCCAAGTATAATATGTGTTGTCTTGGTTCACCTGTACAATAATTTTTTCAACACCGGCTTCATCTTTATAAGAAGTAAATAACCATGCAATACCACCACCATGGACATTAAAGTAGAATAAAGGATCAACACCAAAGTTACATGCCATAGGCACGGAATGTGGGTCGTTGACATCGAGTGGATCGTCAGGGTCATATAGGGAAACAGAGAAAGAAGGCTGTCTTTGCTCATAGAGCGTTAAACATTTTTTGTCTGGTAGTACACTCATCTGGCAAGCACTGACCTCTGTTTTCGATTCTTCATAACAATCATATATATTTTCATAACTACGTGGGAATGGAGGTATATAGGGGGTAGGTAAATCTAATGGATATCGCATTTCTTTTTGTGCTTCTAGTGATAATTTACCAATACGGAATACTTGCGTTGCCCAGAAGGGATCAACATATAACCCATCAGGAGGTCGTACAAATCTAGAAAACTCAGAGGTGCCATGTGGCAGATCTTTAACTTTAAAAGCCTGTACTCTGAAGTAACGATTACTATACTGACCTGAATCGTCCAAAGAACCTCTCCATGGAGTAAAATGCAATTTAGCAACTGGATCAGCTGAGGTAATAATTCTTCTACCAATAAAGGAAACAGAAGTATCGTAGTTTCCTAAATCGTAGAAGTATATAATTACTTGTTCATGTGGCTTTAAGCCATTGTTCAAAGTAACTGTAATCTCAGATGTTCGTTCTACTTTTAATGGAGTACTGAATTTAACATCCAATCCAAGTTCTCCAGGGACAACAGCCATATCTACATAATGTTCGTCGCCATTAGCCCCCATACGAAGCATATGCGTTTCAAAGGAATGTTTATATACATCTCCAGCAGAAATTCTGGAACCTGCTTCATAGGTAACATTGGAAATCGTTACTTCAGAAATTCTCTTGATACCTGCGTAGGTAACAAATTGAGTAATAGGAAGATCCTCACCATGTCAGATATGCACATGTTCACAATCATCAAAAAAACATAAAGCACAAGAAAAAGAAGAAAAATTAAACGGAATATATTATCAGGTTTCTTCTTATATGATCCCAAAAAGTATTTTAAATGATTTGT
>CAYRBR010000009.1:12529-32762 GCA_964422555.1 uncultured Caldisericota bacterium
GCATATCCTCACCATGTATTGGATATGGAGGAGGTCCGTCAATAACTCTAATAAACACAATGCTATTTTCGGTTACATCAATAGGTCGTGTTTCTAGTGGTGTATAAACCCATATTCCAGATCCTGGTGGATCTTCATATCCGGCGTCAGAATCAGTAGGAGATACAACACTACCTGCAGAATAGTCTGCTACTGGGGTTAATCGTACATCACCCGGGGTAACTGTTCCTGATGCGTCAATATCGGCATATCCGTACTCTGCATTTCCAAGACTATCACGAGTAATTGCCATTGTAACAGGGTCAACAACTACTGATGGAAGAGTATCTGGGTTAAATGGTACACCAATATCAGAATCTCCGATATGCACAACTGATCCATCATGGAAATCGTAAGAGAAAATTCGAATATCGTCTGGAGATATATCTCCAGAATTGTCCATATCAACAACTAGCAGTTCATTTCTTGCTCCGAGTGCACGAATTGTTACACCATAATCTGTATAGCTTTCACCCTCGCCAATGCGATATAAATCTTCAAACCAATCCAATGTGCCATTGGCAACATTGTTTGAATTAAATGGATCGGGTTCATCAAAATATCGAATGTCGGGGCCAAAGAGTCGAAGAGGGTTACCTAAATCGGGGTCGCCTTCTCTGACTGCGGAGTTACGTTTATAAGAAATTTTGTTTCCGTTGGCATCATAATCCATATCGTAAATACGGATATCGCCTACCTGTACTTCACGCAATGCATTACCTATGCGTTTTCGATAAGCTTCTTCGCCTAAACCGAAAATTCCGTTTCCACTGGCGTCGTAGTAAAGCACAGTTCTTGGAACAGCTGTCAAGGATCGACCATAGTCTAAATCTGGGCTACCATTCACAGCGCCGAGGAATAATTCAGCTGAAACGTTTTCTTTGTAATTGTCGGACAAATCATTCTGCACACATTTACCACATCCCTTATCGGAAGTGATAAACATATTATTAACGCCGTCATCTTTCCATATTTCAACACCCATATACTCACGGTATTCAAGTTTAATTCCATGGAAAGTAGTGACAGGCATGGTTACTTCGTTATCTTCTTCACAAACAGATATAGAAGTACTCTTGTTCACATCTTGTGCGTGGGCAATAATTTCGCTAAATTCAGATCGCAATCTGGCAGATGTGACGGATGGATTTGTTCCCATCCATAAATTCGTTTCTACGCTTAAATCATAAGTTGAGGCTTTGCACCCACCTTCGATTACTTCAGATAATACTAAAGCATCTCCGGCCCATATTCCGCCTAACCAAACTTGTCCGGGTCCTTTGTTAATGTTGGTTGGATTCAAATCTAACAAAGAATTATTGCGTAGCTGGTCGGAATATCGAACGTGATTTACAGGAGTCAATCGAACGTCGCCGATTTCAACTTCAAATTGCAAACCTTCGCCATCTGCATCTTGTTTTCTGTAAATAAACTCTTCTGTGTCAAAGAAACCAATTCTTGTGGCAAAGTCTGTATGTAACACATCATTAACACTCAATGCAGATGCACTATTTCCAGGGAAATAGTTTAAGGATAATCCTTCATCCAAATCACCACTTCTAACGTAAGTAAGTGGTTCATAGGTAATGTTGTGCTCCATTTCATCTTGCACTACAACATAGGTTTCTCGAATATCCCCAGCCTGTACTTCGTACAAAACGTTTCCAGTCCCTTTTTGGTAAATAAACTCACCATAATCGTAACCGGGGGTAGTTGTAATACCGCAAAATGTATGCTCAAGATTGACATACATTTCATCTTGGAATTCTACGGTAGCTGGATTTGGGTTGCGGAAAAATTCCAACGTAATTCCAATATCCCAGTCGTCGGTTACTACTGATGTGTTAGCATCATAGTCAACCATATCAGCCCAACCGAGCTTGAAGAAACGTTTGGTTCCTATTCCACCTAGTCTGTTATCCCAGAAAAAGATATTACTTTTGTATGTTGGTTTTGGATCTCGGTCATTGTAGAAATAACCGGGATCTAAAATATAAGGTCCTTGTGTGTTGTTACCTGGTATTGGATCAATCTGGGTTTGTGGATTCGATGCACAACTACCTGGGACGTAGTTTGGATCTGATAAATCTGCATACGCATAATATCGTGGATCATTAAACGCACCATCTGGATCAAGCCATAACTGACCTGCATCATCCAATATTGCGTACCATGCATCACATTCGTTGCTCATACCGTTGGCAGAAACAACATCCATATAAAACATTCCCCACAATACAGGAGTTGTAAACAAACCGCTATCAAGCGATACAGGAATGTTTACAGTAGGATTTGCAGGATCCTTTGCCAATTGTGCATTCGGCATTTGGTATCCCGGTCGACCCCACAACTCCATTCCTGGTGAACTTTCCCATGGGAAACGTTTCCAATCCTGGTCAAATGGTTCACCGTGCTCATCGTATCCAATGTTCTGAAATGTAGTAGCAACAAAGAGAGCCTGTTTGGACTCTTCTTTTGCTTTAACTGCATACCCGTTTCCAGAATACAAAGAGAACAAAGAGAAAACCATAAAAAATACTAAACAACTTGCCCACAATCTCTTCATTTGTACTCTCCTTTACACAGAAAGAGCTTCATATGCAACATCACCTGTCTAATACGCATACAGAGTTATTGTAATCTCTCTTGTATCAGGATTCCAACCAATTGCTGCATCTAAGGATTCCGTTACAAATCGTAAAGGTACAAAAGTGCTTCCATTCTTAATTTCAGGTGCATCTGTTAAAATAACTTTCTTTCCATCAATAAAAGCTTCTTTTGATCCAACTTGCATCTCAATTTTTCGATCCATAAATTCGATCACTATTCCCTTACTTTCAGGGTACCAGGTTACATCTGCACCAAAGGCTTCCGAAATAACTCGGATAGGCACAAATGTTCTCTGGTTCTTAATGTAAGGAGGAGCCGACAAAGGCTTCTCTGCCGGCACTCCATTTACATACATTATAGTACTACCTATCTGAAGTTTTACCTCCATCTTGTGGTAGACAATTACTTCAACATCTTTTTTTGCTTTATTGCCTAAAGCATCTTCGCCTTCTATTCTAACATTATTTTTACCAAAATCTAAATTCACAGTAGCTTTCCACACATTATTTTCAATTTCAGCATTCACTCCCTGTATATAAAGAGAAGCATTTTCTTCAATTGTTCCAGTAAATTCAACTTTCCTTTGATCAATAATGTCAGTTAGTTCATTAAGGGTGAAATCAACTGTGGTGTCTTTGATAACTTTGACTATTCTTCTTGCTTGATTTCCTTTTTCATTTGTAGCAACGATATCAATGGTATTCTCACCTTCTGCTAATGTTACTACAGAAGAGAAATATCCGTCGGCTTTTACTTTTGCCACTTCATTATTAACAGTTACGTTAAAACTTGGCTCTGTTTGCCCAATGATTTCAATTTCATTAGCTTTTGTAGTATCTTCAATAGGAGAGATATTTAATGCAATCCCATCTGATTTTTCTTCGTCAAGTACTACAATCACATCAGTGTCTTCTCCTAAATCATGTTCAGCAGTGACTGTAATAACACCAGCATCATCAGGGGTAACATCAAAACTTACTTTACCTTCATCATCGGTGCTACCTTTTTCGTTAACACCTGCACCCTTTAACCGTACAGTCGCATCGCTTAGAGGTTTGTCGGTCCCAATTTCTCGAACGTACACTGTAACAGTGTCAGGTTGTCCAGCACGTAGCTGTCTACTAGTTTTAACCTGTATGTTAATTGATTTGACAACGTCAAACTTAGCTATATCACGGATTCTTGTTCCTAGGTTTCCATCATTATTATATCCAATATAGCTCATTTCAACTAGGTCTTCCCAAGATCCTGTAGGAGTTATTTTCAATACTGTCTCGATTTTTCCATCAACTTTCAGGTTTTCACGTCCATTTGGATCATTTTCAGGCCAAGTTCTTGCTTCTACACAATTTTCAGCTCTTGAGTCTGGGAATATTTCTCCAAGACGAACAATCGTTCCGGGAATCATTGGAGCATCAGGAGAACTATTTGGAGCCATTACGACACGTATATAATTCTCTTGTCCATAAATCAAATCGTAATTATTAGTATCTAGTAAGTTTTTACCCAATTCTTCCCCTGTTGAATCATCATAGAGTTTCACAATTGGATTACGAACGAATCCATCAGAGGATGGGAAAGCATCCCAATCAAGTCGGTAGGTTCCATCTTCATTCGAGTACCCAACAGTATCAGAAATATAAGTGTTAAATCTATACCGAATATCTAACGGATATGTCTCTATTCCTCTAAAGTTACTCATTCCGCCAGCAACATCGCCAAAATCTGAGTTAGAGTATGGATTTTTACCTACAAGAACTCCGTAATCACAGGCATAATCAGTTCTAAATATAAAGAACGTTGCCCCAGGCTCAGTAACTTCTGTACTATCTTTAGCACCTAAGTATCCATCAGCTCCATTCCAGTCAGGAAATAAATAACCACCTTTATATGGATGGTTGTAGATACATCCTAGACCCCAACCTCTAATATTTCTTGCTGGTGGTACGTCAAATACTGGTTGCAACTCAAATGATCCATCTTCGTACTGCCAGTTTGTGGTATTGTAATACGTATATCCGCCCAGCCGTTGAATTGGGTTTTGCCACGTTGTTCTAATCCAAACGGGGAAACCTGCAATATAGCTACCCTGAATGTAATTAGGATCTTTATCCCATAAACTCCATCCGATATTCGTTCTTCTGGTACTTACAGGAATCAAAATACGTTTTCTTAAAGGATAATAGTAGTAAAGAGTGTAATCTAAGTCGGTTTCATCAAAATACCACACATTAGCATTATACGGAGTGAATCTTGTTAATCTAGATTCACCACCAGTAGCACTTCCACACTGCGACGACTTTTCACCTATAATCGGACTTCCATTCGCATCAAATATGAATGGATATATTCTATACAATTGATGGTTTGCAGCAGTCAGTATATAGTCTGGGGTTTGTCCTAACAGTTTTCCTTGACTATTTAAGCTCTGGTTCAATACTCCGTATACAACGCTTGGAGATTTCACTTTCACATCTACAATCCCACGGTGTTTTCTGTCAGGAGAATCAATGAATACTTTCATGTTTCCTGAGTCGTTCGCACAGAATCCTTCGAATACATATCGACCATTTTCTTTGTCATCAAAGTTGGTTACAATTGGCAAGAAGGGATTTCTGGAGAAACTATACATTCTGTAGTTATTAACCATCGACCCATCATCATTATGTAGATCTGTTCTCACCCAATAATATTGAGGTAAAACGGCATCTTTTCCAAAATAGTCTTTATTGTCTGGATGGGGGTCTTTAATTAAAACATTCCATATAACCTTATCTTCAACTAGTGTTTTGCCACTTTCATCAGGAATACCCTTAGAAAGATCAACAGGGTTCCCTTCCTCATCTAACACCGTAAAATTAAGTGGTTCTTCGGCAGCTAGAAGCTCCGGTACACATCCTGCAGTTAAAGGTTCAGGTCCATAAGAAACAACCCAGTCATTCTGTGGAACAACATCAATTGCTTCCATTCCAGCTATGTAAACTTCGTGCGAGAACTCATATGGTTTAGCAATACTCCAATAGGGAGCATAGGAGCGATCGTTATCATCATCACCATACTTATATGCAGTAACATATAACGGAAGTAATTCATAATCATCAATAACATGATCTTTTTCATGATTCTGACTTACAGGACCACCAAAATCAATACCACAAGTGTCAACTAGTGCACCATTGTCTTTTGACAAGTCAAAAATGTAGGTGCCATCATTTCTCTGGAATGTTCTTGCATCAATTACACCAGCATTCCAGGTGTTCGTTGCCATATCGTAAGTACCAACTATTTCGGTTTCCCAGTCGTTGTAGGAAACTTTCCCATCATCGTTCACATCAAACCAGTCATTATATTGTGTTTCAGCACTGGTTAAAACAGAAGATCTCGGTGGAGCTGTAATCCATCCATCACCGGCACCTTCAATTTTGTTTCTTTCATCTTTAATACCTCTGTCTTGCCAGATTAGCATCAAAGCATCGTTACAAGGTATAATGTGATCTTCAGGTCGAACACTCTTGGTGTCGTATTCTTTTAATGTTATGGAGAGCTTCGTATCAGTTTCAACTTCCACCGCTTCAATACTGCTATCTATTTGTAAAGCGTTAACTGGTACATCGTCAAATATTTCTTGACAACACTCCTGATATTTCTTTATAGTGCCATCGTACAATTCGACAGTTAAAGAAAGTTTTCCGTATTCAACCGGAATAATCTCATCAATTACATGCACCTGATGATAATTTGTTTCTGTTGTTTGCTGAACATTATCGTACATGTAACAGGAAACCATTGCACCTTTTTTACGTCCATAATACCAAAGTTGTCCGTCTTCCATTAGCCTTTCGTTGTCTGATTCATACACAAAGGCATCCGCAGAAAATGGAGAGGCAATAGATGTTACATCAGGCAAGTAAAAAGTTGAATACTGGTTGTAGTTCGATATATCAATCACAACTTTCCCACTGAAATCGTATTGGACTGGTAAGTTATCTGGGTAATCAGAAGTAAGTGCCTGTGTAAGGGTTCCAGAAGAGCCAAGTCCTTCATAATTCTTAGGCCGCATAAAAGGTCCTTCTAGAGTTATCTGTTTTATATTCCTGCTTGGATTTGCTACATTCGCATCCCAGTATATAGAATCATCAAACCCATTGTTCATGATGAAGTACAATCCATAATCTGTAAAGGGTGTCATTTCCGTTCCGAGTTTATTAAACATTTTCGGCCACAGGGCAGGGTAACTGTTAAACCCAGCATAGTATTGTTCGTCAGGTACTCGTCCAGTATGAGTTTGTCCACCAGGATAGGCTCGGAAATCTTTTCGAAGATCTGTTAAAGCAGGGTCGTAATCAGCATGAATCATCGGAGTAGGATATACTTTAGGACTCACGGCATCGGTTCCGGACGTGTAATTCAGTTTTGAATTCTGTAATGCATGGTCAATCCAGGTTACTTCACCAAAATTCAATTTCGCATCCGGTTCCAAAACTTTCAAGTCTAAAGTTCCACAATAATCAATCCCCGAACCAGTATCATGTACAAAAGCTGGTCCGTGTGGATATCGTGTATTATAATCGTACAGTATTCTAGCTGAATAAAGTCGAACAGTAACTGGCGAATCAGTTTCAAATGGTTTCACGGGAACGGTAACTCGTCCACCTTCGTCGTCGTCTGACCAGTTCGTTACTTGTACTGGTACACCGTATGTCCATACAGTTCCATAATTTGCCTGGCAAGCAGCTGTACAGCAACCATCTCCACAGGAAGAGCAAAGTCTAATCTGTGGATCAAGTGTTTGTCCATCAAAACTAGGAGCAGTCCCACTTTCATTTATAATGTGGTCGCCCATATTCCAAATGGATCTACCATTGATATCCCCTGTATTAAAAGCGAAGTAATACATTCTGTTATTTACTTCACCCAGTTTCGGGAAACCAGGAGTTTCTCCACATATATTACAGACTGTTTGACCAAAAGAGCAATCAATATCCCATATTCTTGCTTTAAATGGGGGATTCGTCTGAGAATAAACCGACGAATAAGGATATGGGCTCTCCGACGGGTTCGATCCAACAGGTTTGAATCCGCCAGATTTATCACAATCGTAGGAGGCTTTTACAAAATCACCTTCATCAAACACACCCCATGGTGCGTTATCGTACCAATACCAGAATACAACGGTTCCATCTTCATTGTATTGACCAATGTATTTCTGGTAACTTGGTGGGGATGCGACAGAAGTAAAGAGGAACTTAATTCCACCACCGTGAGCATTAAAGTTCATTACCATAGGTTCATCTGCATGACCCGATACAACAATATTCGCAGGATCGTTAACATCATTCGGGTTATCTGCATCCAGCACTCGCAAGTTCACATTCGGGAATCGTTGTGAATACAAGTCTATACATTTGCTATCTGCTTCCAACACAAGTTCTTCAGGTGCAATATCGTATTTGAATAATGAATAACAATCATAAGCGTTATTCAATTTACTGGGCATAGTTGGCTTTGGATCAACCTGAGGAATTGGAACAACAGCCTTCTCTGGATTGGCATCTAAGTCTAACTTTGTCCAGGGATGTTTCGACCAATATGGATCGTACATATAAAATGAAGCTCTATCGAGAGAATCAATATCGACTTCTGTACCTTGTTGCATAACGCCAATTTCAGTCATACGAATATGACCTGGTGCTACAAAGTTCTCTGCAGGTACGTTCGGAACTAAGTAAAGCCTGTTTTCATAGGTTACAGAAACATTATTTATAATCCTACATCCTGTTCTCAGGAAACCATGATACTGATATGCATAATAGTTATCGTCACCATTGTCAAAACTATTATAGAACCACCATGGGTAGGGAGAGGTAATTGTCCCTGGTGGTCGCCAATATAAAGGAATTACTATTGTTCCTGCAGGCCAATTCCATGAACCTCCATCTCGTAAGTAGTACCATGTTCCATAAGGATATGGATTTTGCTTATAACTATTCGGTATCAATCGTACATCGCCTGTATTAGGACATTGAGTAGAACCATTTCTTATTGGGTTTTCATTCAGGTTTGCGTAAACACCAGTTCCATAACTATTATCCCAATATAAAATATCGAATTGGTAATCATCAAATCCGTCTCCTACATCTGGATCTCCTTCTTTTACAACAGTTCCAGCTTCAAGCACCTGGTTAACTACAGTTCCCGTTAAAATGTAACAATCAGCAACTCGTATGTCCCCAACTTCGACCATTGAATTCCCAACAGCGCCTAAATGAGCGTAAACATTAGTATGGAATTCAATTGTATAATTATACAATTCAGTCGGTAATGGATCATGAATACCTAATGGTATATTTTGGCGCATATACTCGTCGCCAACGTCCAGATCACCATCTCTAACAATAGATCCTAAGGGATAGGAATCAACTGCGGTAAGTCGCACATCAAAACGTGTCATAGTCTGAGAATAATCTCGATCCCAATACACGTATTTTCTATCATTCACAGCTACAGGGGCATCAGGGGGGAATAATGGTGTTTCTTTAGGTCGGTAATTCTCGTACACTTCCCAGTCTTGATCAGCAACAATACTCCCTTGGCCGTACCCATTAAAGGCAACCAGCCGTATATCGCCAACATCTGCAAGTCCATTTTCATTTACATCAGCATATACTATTTGCTTATAAGGAGTATATAAAGTCCCACCTATGGGGCAATCAGCAGGATCAAACATTTTTTCTTCTATTTGAGCTTCAGAATCGGTTTCGTGGATGCAGTCAGAATCAGATTCTTTTACAATAGATCCCTGACCGAAGCTTTGCCCACCATAGTTAACTTCAGTAAGTCTGATATCACCGGCGGAGGTGCCAGCATCCTGGTCCATATCAACATATACGTCATTGTGGGCAACACCAACAGGTACGTCGTATAAATCAAAATATACGTTTGAAATAGGTGTCATTGGCACAGGATTGGTAGGACCACCATTTTTATCAAGGAATGCTGTAATTCGTAAGTGGTCTCGTGTACCATCTTCTTTACAGGTTCCTCGGTACGGAGTATATTCAAAAGTAGCTTCTTTGTGGTCGTTATCTAGTTCTCTATAATCTACATAGAAATCCCATGGATTATGCGGCTTGATTTCTCCTGGTGGTTGGTAGTATGTCCAACGAACTGAAGGAGCATTGTCAAGATTTTTATTTCTATGGTGTGGATACCTTGTTGCATAGGTTGCATAACTTCTGCGGAAGTAGATACCAATATTTGGACAATAATTCCAACTATATGAATATCGGTTAGACCAAACTTCGTTGCCGGCACCGTAGTTGTACTGAATTGTTCCATTTTCATATAAAACAATTTGCACTCTATAAGGAGCATACTCTATTTCTGTAGTGCCATAGTATTGTGTACAGTAATCATAGCAGTGGTTTACAATCCATGTTAGAACTACTCTTCTTGGGGATACAGAGTCATCAACATATCCCCACACACCATTTGTTAATGGCTGTTCCGCTACATCATATACACCAATATAGTCGTAGTATTGTGAAGGATAGTATGCATAATTGTAGTACGATTGGTATTCACCACGTCTTGTAAAATTCGATCGGTCAGTTCTAAAACGCGGAGGACATATTGTTTGGATATAGTAGTATTCACTATATGCATGCAATACTGGGGTTGTTAAATTAGAGTACTGAGGATACAAGAAGTAATATTTTGAATAATAGGGACTTAAATATCTATCTACTTGCCACCAGGCAACATTCGAAGTTCCATATCCATAATTATTGAGTGCAACAGCTGGGTTTACATATACCCATAAACGCTTGTAGGTTTCATTTGTAGTCCCATTATTGAATGGGAATTCAAATGGACCACCGGCATCGGTAGGGATATCCCATGAATAAGGCCCACGTTTATATCCAGACAGAGGAGTCCAGTATAAATTTGTATTTGCCATATATCGATCTCGTAAATATACAGCTGGATCAGACCATTTAGTTCCATTATATGGACCAATCCACCTTGGATAATATGGGTGTCGTTGCGTATTGTATCCTTCGCCCAATCTATAGTCTTGCATTGGATCAGCTTGTGGAAGTTCAATGCTATTGTTTTCTAAAAAGATAGGAGTGAAGTTTTCACCGTTTTCTTTTATGATCTCGGGATACTGATTCTCTAGATAATTTCTAAGGTATTCTTCTTCTGATTCCTCTTCTAAGCCGGGCCAAATAGGTAACCATTCGTGTGGTTCTACTGATTCAACATAAGAAGCAGGGGGAGCAGGTACACCACCAAAACCATCTACATCGGGTTCTTTAATGGTTAAATATACTTTTTCTCCATCTTCCAGTTCGTTGTTCAATTTTGCTCGGATAGTAGTAGTTTGTTCTACTTTGAAATCTTTGTCAATTTCAATTTCAAGGTCTAATGTACCTGGCATAACAATCATGTCTAAGCATTTTGCATCGCCAGATTGACCCATAGAAATCATTTTTACTGGCTGATTAAACATCCAGTAATCAGCGTCTGCAACAGTAGAATTGCACTGATATGTTTCATCTGCGAAATGCTGTTCTGAAAGACGAATATCACCCGCATTAACAGTAGTGTTATCACTCAAATAAATAGGTTCACCAAAATCATATTCTTCATCTCGTTCATAAGTTCCATCATTAAAATACTTAATTGTTTCAGGAAGTTTATCCAGTAGTAAACCTATATCCAGATCACCTTCCGTGACACGAGTTCTTGCTTCATATGTTACAATTTGACCTTCAGCGTTTGAAACAGTGATAGGAGATAAACGTACATCTCCTTCCTCAATTAAATTTGTTGAAGGAGGTGCTTCAGGGTCTGGTAAATAAGCTTTTTCATATAACGTTTCTCCACATCCAAAAATACCTACATCGTTGGGGGGAGTACCTTCGCGTTCTCCTACATTATAGAAATACACAAAGTTACCAAACTCCATCAAATCTCTACCAAAGTCAAATGCATAATTACCATCTATTGAACCGATGAACATTTCTCCAAGTCTTCCTTGGATGTAATCATCGTCTAGGTTTTGTGGTACACATTTGTCTTGCGGATAATTCGCTCCCAAATTGTTGTCAAAACCATTGTCTGCAAATATTTCAACACCAGCATATTCTCTGTACTTAAAAGAAATATTATTAAACGTGGTTGCAGGTACTAAACAAGATCGTCCATCAGGATCTAGAACAGTTGCTTTTTGTATTCGCTGTGACTGTGGAGCAACATCACTACCTGGAGAAAATAGTCTTGCAGCGGCAATAGAAGGATTATTGCCGATCCATACATCTGTTTCAACAGAAATGTCGTATCGATTTGTTCCATCGCAATTTGCTTCCATAACAGGAAGAAATGCGATTGCGTCTGTTTTAAACAAACCACCGTTAATCAAGCCTTTATCATCACGGTATCCGTTAACATTTGTTAAACGCCAGTCTTCTTCTTGCACTTGAGCAATGGGGTTTCCGTTTATCTTTAGATAAATAAATTGACTGTTATTATACCCTTGTCCTGGTTTGGCATAAGTATGCCATTCTTCTCCGTTTTCAACAACAGGGTTCCCGTTGTCTCGGAATGGAATAATTTTCATACCAATGTCTTTATTTCCTAAATCCACAATAGTTCCTGGATGATAGGTAAAGGTTTCACCATTCACATAAACCGATACCGATGTTAAACGTGTATCTCCAGCGTGAACCGTGTTTCTGAGCTCGAGCTCAGAAACAGGATCTTCTGTACGCACGCCCAATCGATAAATTGACTCACCGATGGTGTAATACTCATCATTCACTATTTGATCGGTATGCCATTCTTCATTTTCATCAGCGATATCATCTCCATTAGTAGTAAATGGTTCCAAGGGTAACTTTATATCCCAGTCACCTACCACTACTAATCCAGATGAATTTTGACCATCAGGTAATGGAGCACGGTAGGCAGGATAGTCAACCAGATCAACCCAACCTATTCTCCAACTTTTTTCAGTTACCAAGCGATCATAGAAATAAATATCCGATTTATATTCTGGATCTTTTGGATTTAAAATATAAGGACCCTGTGTGTTGGCTACTGGATCAATTTGTGCTTTTGGATTGTTTTCGCAGCGACCAGCAATATAGGCAGGATGATAAGGATCGGAATAGATATCGTAACTAGCATCGTGGAAATTACCATCGGGGTCTAGCCACATGTATCCATTCGTATCAATTACACCATACCATTTATTTTCAGCCTGGGATTCTCCACCCTCTGCTTTGATATGCAAATACATTTCAAACCAGTACATAGGAATTCCTGGCATGGCCACTTCGCTTCTTCCCCAAGATGAACCACGTTCATATTCCCAAGGGAAAAATCGACCGTTAGGGATTGCAATATCCGGGTTTCCCGGGTCCGGATCAATTGGTTCACCGTCTTGCTCATAACCAGCCTGATGCAAGGTTTTGATTATGGCAGTATGGAAATCGTTTTTATTATGCTGATCTCCAAATACAACGGTGGGAAAGCCAGCATTCAATGGGACAATGCTTAGCAATAAAACGAGAGAAATTAAAATACTAAAAAACTTTCTCATCATACCCACTCCTTTATCCGATCGCTAGCGTTAAACCAGCTTAACAACACAAAAAGAGTTACCTGATTCATTAGTAAATACTCTTTCAATATTCTTATCTTCAAACATACCTACTTTAGCTATGGCATTAGTATTAGCATGCATAGCATCCAAATTACAAACATCGACATGCAGCGAAGTATTCACTGCATTACCTTCTAAATCATACGTAGTAATCACTATGTTATTTTTACCATATTCACATGGAATATTCAATAACCAATTGTTTTCATTAAGATATGCTGGTTTCCCATTAATACAGATTCCAGCAGCATTTTGAAGGGAACCTGAAATAAACAGGCTCCCTTCTTTGTATTGCATATTTATTATGAATGCTTGCATACGTTCACTTGCAAACAATGCCAAGGAATTACCATTTGCCTTTTTGACAAATATCTCGGTTTTCCCTGTAACCATATCATCTTTCTCAGCTCTTATAACTATCAAATCTTCTTTCGTTGGAGTAAAGGTTACTTCACATATACCATCTTTATCTGTTCTGGTTTTTTCATTTACACCAGCACCGGACAAGGTTATTGTCGCACCTTGTATTGGTTTATGTGATCCAGCATCTATCGTTCTTATTTGTATTTGCACTTGTTTATCAACTTCAAGAGGTGACATGGCCAAAACTTCAATTCCCAATCCATTGGCAACATCGAAGTTTCCGTACTCATTTATACCTACATCATGCATTTCATATTCACCATATCCACCATTTGGCAAGATATACCGAATGAACCCAAGTGCCATACCAGTACCCGCTGGAGTACATGATACAACTGTTTCGGGTATATCTCCGCCATCTCGATAATGCATTTTACCCGTCACATTACGCTCGTCTCCTATGCTAGGATTCAAATCGTTTCCGGATAAAGTGACAGAGCCACCTTCTTTGACCGGTAAATCACGAGAATCTGCTTGCATTGCCTGGATAATGAAGTTGTTTTCCACACCAAATACAAGATCATAAAAATCTGGATGTAACAATTCTTTCCCCAATGGTTCTCTGGTTTCAGAATTCAGGAACACAAATTCTGGACCTTTAATAGAGGCAAATGTATCTGGATTGGCATCCCAATCTAATCTAAACATAGAATAGCGGTCAGCTCCGTGTCTTGAGGCAAATCGCATTCCACCCCAACGAAAACGTCTGTATACATTATTCGGTCCAAAAATATCAAAATCGGGATAGCCTGCTACGTCAGCCCAAGAGGGATTAGAGGTTAATCGGTTTTTCCCAACTAAAGCACCAAAATAACTTTCCGTTAATCCCATATCATTAGCATAATACAGGAAGCTAGCCTTTCCTTCTTGGTCTAGACTTATAGAATCGTTAAAAGACAGTACGCCATCTCCGTCAACATCGGGGAAACAATATCCACCATAATACATGCTGTTATATATGTTACCAAGGCCCCATCCATTAAATTGACTATTTTCCGGCGGGATATCATACAACACAGTTGTACTGTAACGTCCTTCACTGTCTAGGACTGAACCAGTGTTATATAAAAAGGCATTATCAGCCAATGGGGTTCCATTTACTGTTACGCCAGACTTAAAGCCAGCCACATTCATTCTTTCACGATTCATTATATCAATTTTACCATTTTGATTTTTATCAATGCCAAGCAGGTTGTAATATCTAGGCATGCTGGCAAAACGATATCGGAAATTACGAAGGAACGTATTATTTACAGTTATTCGTGCATCATCTGTACCTTCGCAAATATTAGCACCGGCTGTACCTTTTAAAATTTCTCCCTGGGCATCAAATACCTGTACATCAACACGATAAATTCGTTTATCCATTGAAGTCATTACAAAATCTGGACTCCCAGGTACATTGTAGGAGGTTTGAGATTCATCTTCAAGGTTTGTGAAACTATACACTATTGAAGGCAGTTTAACATTCACAACCGTTTCACCATAATGACGCCTATCCGGAGTATATATGTAAACAGGGAAAGAACCGGCATCATTTGCACAGAAGTTAAAGAACTTGTAAATCCCTTCGTCTGCTTGCGAAAAATCAATCTCAATCGGATCAAAAGGAGTCATAGAGGAAAGGTAAATAGATTCATTATCATACAATGATCCATCATTATTATGTAAATCGGTTCGTAACCAATAATAACGAGGCAGTGAAGCTGTATTACCAAAATACTCTTTGTTGTCTGGATGTGGATCCTGGAATAGGACGTTTCGAATGTTTCTATCTAAAATTTCTGTCTGGTTTTTACTGTCTGGTACACCAATGGATAAATCTAACGGTTCACCTACATCATCCATAACGTTGAATGTAAGAGGCTTATCAGGGTTCACTAACTCAGGTGTTACACCAGCAGTAATCGGATCGGGACCAAAGGAAATAACTAAATCGTTATGAGGTACCGGTTCAATCCGAGTCATTCCAGCTAAATAAACTTCATGGGAGTATTCATTCGGAGCAAATGGTTTCCATAAAGGTGTAAAACCTCTATCATTGTTATCGTCACCATATTTATAAGCATTAATAAAGATGGGAACTATTTCATATTTACTGATAACATGATCTGCCTTTTTGTCAAATTCTCCAGATGCATCTGGAATACCGCCGAAGTCGTATCCAATAGTTTCAATTTGTGCACCGTTTTTCTTTGAGAAATTTAATGTATATTGTCCATCTTCTCGTTGGAAGGTTCGACCATCAATAATACCGGTAGTCCATGTATTAGTTGCCATATCGTATGTCCCAAGAACTTCGGTTTCATAATCTTCAAATGCAATCTTACCGTCAAGGTTTAAATCCATTTTTTCTGGGAACTGTACACCTTTATTGAACCAATCTGAAGATCTTGGCGGGTTTGCTAATTGACCGTCACCCATACCGTATATTTCTTGGGTGTACTTATCAATAATTCCACGGTCTTGCCATGCGACTAAAAGTGCATCGTTACAGTAATCAACTTCTTGCTCTGGGATAGAAGCTTCTGTTAAAGTTAATTGTATTTCATGATCCTCTTCGATTTCAAGTTCTTTTGGAGCATCATCAATTGAAATTCCATGAACAGGAATACTGTTTAGAGGTGGATCAGCACAACAGTCTTTATAACTTACTTCAGTTCCGTTCCCAAGTAAAACCGTAATGTTAATCTCACCGTGTCCAATAGGAATTAATTCATCAATTAAGAAAACGGGGTTATAGAACCAATGCGCGGCATTACGATAAGGATTAGCACAAGTGTAAGCGGTTGGCCATCCATATCGACCAGCTCCCCAATATAACCATTCCTGATTAACTTTTAACCACGGGTTAATTTCATTGTCGGGGATATTGATTGCGTCAAAGGACATTCCCGGATTTGTAACACGAGAAAAATCATGATGCCCTGTTGGAAGTGTAAAACCAGTAGAGGTATCGACCCTTGTTCCGAAAGCTCCACCTAAAAGTTCATACTTATAGTAATTACCAAAGTCGATAACTAGTTCTTGACTAAAATCGTAATCAATTGGAACATTCTGATATTTCTTAAATTCATATCTCGGATTTAAGCGGAACACATACTGATCACTTTCCCCAGCAGCTCCACGCATATTGTCTTCCATAAAAGTTTTCGGGAAAGCAAATGGTCCCTCAATAGTCATTCTTACAATGTACTGATTGGAAGGATAGGCATAGAAGGATACATGATCATATGGGTTTGTAGTTTTCATATAGAATGCCATTCCATAGTCTGTCATTGGCATAAACTCAGTACCAAGCTTACCAAACTTGTCTTTCCATATTGCTGGGTAAGCATTCCAATTACTACCATACGAATTATCACGTGGCAGAATTTTTGCTTCTACTCGTCCTGTGTTAGATTGACCACCAGGATAAGCACGCAAATCTCTGTTTAAGTCTTCTATTATTGGGTCATATCTGGCAGCGAGTTGTGGGCTTGGAGGAGGAAGAGGTGAAATTGCATCATCACCTAAAGTGTAGGAAACTTTCGAATTCTGAAGGGCATGATCCAAAATGGTAATATCGGTAACGTTCATATTTGGATTAGGTCTTGTTAGGTCAACCAAAACATTTCCACAATAATCAATACCCATACCGGTGTCCATCTTGAAATAAGGCGGATGCTCAAGTTCAGAGTTATAGTCGTATATACAAGTATTCAAATATAAACGAATATTAACTGGTGTGGAAGGATCTTGTGGCCACAAAGCAATAATGCATTCTCCCCCATCGTCATATACATTTTGAATACGAACGGGCTTTTTACTGGGTTGAATCAGAACTGGTACACCCCAAGTAGAAATGGAACCCCAGGTTTGAGGAGGATTGTAACATCCATTACTTGGGTATACCCAATGTAAATCGGTATTACCGCCATTAAACAATCCATAAGCATCATTTAATGTCCATTCTCCTAGTTTTGGGAAATTTGGATCATCGATACCAGGTAAAGAACAGATTGTATCACCAATGGAACAATCCCTATCGATTAATCCAAGGGTTGGTCGTGAATTAGGCATTGGGAAAGGTGTATGATGGTTCTGGCAGGGGGATGATACACAACTTTGGTCACTTCTTTCATACATTGGTTGATGCTGAATGGAATACAAAACATCGCATTGGTCTAAAGCGCCAATGACCTGTCCAATATTCTGTGGTTCATACCAGCGCCAGTAGTCGTAACTACCGTCGTCTCGTACTTGAACGATATAACGTTGTCCAGCACTACCGATTGTGGTAAACATACCATTAATCCCACCGCCACAAACATTGTAGTTACCAATAATTGTGTTCGGTACAACCTGGGTTCCAGGTCCAACAGGTGCTTCAATAGATAAGTCAAACCATATTCTGTGATAAGAATAATCAATTCGAACAATCCTTCGGTACTGAGGAAAACCTGGAGATGTAGTAGCTGGTATATAAACCATATCACCAACATCAAATAAGTCTTCCATGCCTGGTAATAATGTTAAGAAGAATGCACCAACAGGAGCAGTAGGTGTTGTTGGCTGCCAGTTATTGGTAACAGCGAAATCAACTGTCGATTGAATACCAGATGCAGTTACATCAATGGTTTTTCTTGCAGAAGACATCAACATCCCTTGTGGATCGTTTACGTCTTTTGTATCGTTATGGGCACGAAGTTCAAGTTTCAGCATCGGCTGACGTTCGTCGAGAGGATTAATACATTCCTTGTCTGGAATTAAATCAATGTCGGCAGGTGCAATTTGCAAGCGGTCAATCCCAAAACAATCATACACATTGTTTAGTTTTTCAGGTAATAGTGAATTGGCACACGTTGAATCTTCTTTTTTCAAATCATCTTCAAATACCATTGTTGGAGGATATACAAAATATTTTGTCTTTTGATAAATACCCCATGGTTTATTCCAATATTCAGTTCGTGTCCATCTTGAATTCCAAACCGTTGGATCGGAATAATTATCTTGTTGATGGTAAGTATATTTAGAGTCTTTTGGTGCAATTTTTCTTCCACCAATGTCTTTGTATGCTCTAACTTCTACCCAATCAGGGATACCTATCTCGCGACAAGTACCTCGATATGGTGTGTATTCAAATGTAGCTACGGGGTTCTCTTTTGTGAGAACACGATAATCTACGTATGGTTTCCATTCGTCGTATCGTGGGTAATTTCCACCAAAGATGGTTGGTTGGTTAAATGGTCTAACATCCATAACCCATTTATCAGCAGCATATTCATCTATCCTAGGGGGATACGGCCATGTCGTTGGATCTGGATTAATAACACCGAATCCTGGGAAGCCATCTACGTAAGCCATATTTTTAAGGCCATTATATGGAGAAGCAATACCAGTTCCATCTAGGGCTAATCCTACAACAGGAGAACCTAGTACCCATGTTCGTCTGTGAACATTGTTTACTTGGTTATGCATTTTTTCCCAGTATCCTGGCCAACCAGTTTGGGTTGGATCTTGGAGGTCTTTTAAGAAATTAAATATGATGGTTCCATCGGCAAATAAAGTTGCCTGAGCATCAATTAGGTAATATCGGTATCCATTGGCAGCCTGGAAGGCACCCGAATCATCTGTATATGGTATTGTTGGACCATCTATTGTACGATAACGGGTTTGAGCTCTCCAACGGAAAGTAACAGAATTCTCTGTTTCAGAAATATAAATATCTTCTTTGTCAAGATTCACAAGAGGTAATGTATCAAAACCAGGACCCGTAGTAATATTCATTTCATGCCCTGGAGGTAGAACAGATAAGTCATCTCCATATACCATTAATCGTACATCCTGATCATTCAAACCTAAAGGCATAGAATAGGATGTTGAGAAGTTTAAAAATCCTTTTTCCGATACATATACACGATTGTAGTATCGTCCTGCTAAAGGAAACTGGAATGGCATTTCATAGAGCCAGGAGGCAGAGTTATTTCCACCGTCTCCATACCAATGCATTGGCTTCCCTTTCACATTGTAATCTAGTTCAGGATATTCATGATCAACAACGTTCTGGTTATATCGGAATACATTAAATTCATTCGCTTCGGGCTCCTGAATCGTTACATACACTTTTTCGTCTTCAGCTGGCGGGGGATCAACAGATACTTTTATTGTAGAAGTTCTTTCTACTTGTAAACTATCTCCCTCAATTTCGACATTTAAGCCAATATTACCTGGCAGTACAATGTCATCTAAACATCTATAATTACCGTTTTTACCTACGGTAACCATATTGACGGGTATTTGCATAAAGAATGCATCACCAGATTCAACTACAGATCCACAAGTGTAAATGTTGCCTTCGATATCTATTTCAGAGAATCGAGTGTCGCCAGGATCAACAACATAGTTTTCATTTGCATCGTAATAGACTTTAGTTAAAAGCGGATCGTAATCAAAAGGATTCTGTGGTTGTTCAATATATTTGTTGTAGTCAGGAATGTAGAATTTGTA
>CAYRBR010000010.1:0-7265 GCA_964422555.1 uncultured Caldisericota bacterium
CAACAAATCAATATACTGTACAAGCTTACAACAAAAGCGATGAAAAACACGAAGAATAGTTTCCCAATCTGTTTGTCTTTGTTTCGCGAAGGTTTTCTCATTTCCTGTCCCCTTCCTACTGTTTTATTCTTTCACATTCGTCCGTCTTAGTTCATACACACAAATAGAAAAAGTGGTTCTACAGAATGGTATGATCTGGCTGTATCGGGTTTTACTCCGTGTCCTGCAGTGGGATCAATTTTCATAGTACAGGGAATTCCTACTGCTTCTAATTTGTTCGCTAAATCGTAGGCAAGTTGTACAGGAACGATAGGATCTTTTGCACCATGTATTAAACATGCTGGGCATTCGTTTTCCTGCACCTGTACATCGTAATCTAATTCTCCGGTTTTTCCTTCTTCCATATTTGTTGGCAACAAACCACCCCACAGAGAAACAATTCCTTTAAGTACTTTTTTATTATCCCACTCCCTGTCATCATAAGCTACATGACAAGAAGTAACTGCACCCGCAGAACTACCCCCTACTAATACTGTGGTTGGGTCAATTTTGTACTCGGAAGCATTTTTTAGTAACCAGTCAATTGCACTTCTGGTATCATCTACAGCCCCTTCTACTACATCTTGGAATGTATCTCCCAACACATGGTCTTTCGCTAATCTGTACTGAATGGTACAGGTAACATATCCCATTTTGGCAAAATCGATACAGCGTCTTGTCATTACTTCTTTCGTTCCACTTACAAACCCTCCTCCGTGTATCCACACAAGTAGGGGTCTTTGGGTAAGAGTATCATTGTTCGGATAGGTTATATCAAGTTTCAAGTCGATAGACTCATCCTCTGTTATTTCTACTGTTTTATACACCAGATTCGTTTTTGTTGTTAGCTGATTCTCTTGGAATACTTCCTGTAAATATCGCACTGGTTCTTGTGCATAAACAGAAGTTTTAGCTACATTCATGCAACAGAAAAGACTACAAATCGTTAGCAAACATACAATTTTTCTCATTCTTTACCTCTTTTCTAAAAAATGAAGTAAAACAGTATTAATTTTTTACCCTATATATAAATCGTATTGTAAGAAAAATTTTGCAGAAATAAAAAAAAGGAAGAGGAAAAAAATCCTCTTCCTTTTAGACTGTTCACTTTATTGTACAGTTTTTTTTATTCTTCGTCCATAAACGGATACACAAAATCGGTGGGGGGAAGTAAGCATTCTTTCGTAGTTCTTACGCTAGTCCAGCGTAACAAATTGAAAACAGATCCAGCTTTGTCGTCGGTTCCAGATTTTCTGGCTCCACCGAATGGTTGTTGTCCTACTACAGCCCCTGTTGTTTTGTCATTAATATAGAAGTTACCGGCAGCATGTCGAAGTACATCTTGAGCAAGTACTACTGCTTCTCGGTCAGTGGCAAACACACCACCAGTTAGCCCATATACAGAGGTAGTATCACATACATGTAGAATTTCTTCAAATTTATCATCTTCGTATAAATAGAAAGTAATGACAGGACCAAAAATTTCTTCTTCCATGGTTTTGAAATGTGGATCAGTTGTTAAAATAATGGTGGGTTCAACGAAATAGCCTTTGCTGTCATCGCATGTTCCACCCCAAATAACATCTGCATCTTTACTATCTTTTGCATACTGAATATAGTCTTTAATATTGTCGAAAGAGGCTTTGTCGATTACTGCATTTACAAAGTTTGAGAAATCGCGAACATCTCCCATTTTGATTCGGCTTAGTTCTTCTTGAAGCTCTTTCCAGGTTTCATTCCATTTGCCTTTTGGCAGATAGGCTCGAGAATTGGCAGAACATTTTTGTCCCTGGTACTCAAAAGCTCCCCGAACAATTGCCGTAGCAACTTGTCTTGGGCAAGCTGAATGATGCACCACTAGAAAGTCTTTGCCGCCTGTTTCTCCAACAATACGTGGATAGGTTTTGTATTTATTTAAATTCTCAGCGGATCGCTGCCATAACATATTGAAAACAGCAGTGGAACCTGTAAAGTGAATGCCACTGAAGTGAGGATCTTCCAGTACAATATTCGTAATGGAAGAGGAAGGTCCTGGTATGAAGTTTACAACACCCTTAGGCAACCCTGCTTCATGTAATATTTTCATGAATACATAGTTGGAATACACTGCAGTTCGGGATGGTTTCCATAACGCAACATTTCCCATAATGGCAGGAGCGGTAGGTAAATTTCCACCAATAGATGTAAAATTGAAAGGGGTTATTGCATAAATAAAACCTTCCAGTGGTCTATATTCCATTCGATTCCAAATGGTTTTTACGTTCTCTGGTTGGTTTTGATATATTTCCTGCATGTAATATACATTGAATCGTAGGAAGTCAGCTAATTCAGCTACACAGTCAATTTCAGCCTGGAAAGCCGATTTACTTTGGCAGAGCATTGTAGCAGCGTTCATTTCTTCTCGATACGGACCCGTTAACAGTTCAGCAGCTCGTAAAAATATAGCAGCACGTTCTTCCCATGGCATTACTGACCATGTTTTCCAGGCTTCCTGGGATGCAGCAATTGCATCTTTAACTTCTTTTTCGCCAGCCTGGTGAAATTCAGCTAACACATGCTGATGGTCGTGAGGACAAATAGATTTCCCCATGTTGCCAGTTTTTACTTCTTCTCCATTAATGATTAAAGGAATTTCAATCTTCTGGTTGTACATTTCGTCTAGTTTTTTCTTAAGAGCTTTTTTTTCAGGACTCCCTGGTGCATACGATTTAATAGGTTCATTAAATGGAACCGGAATCTTATAATTTGAATTCATGCAAACCTCCAAACACGATTAGTTTTTCTTTATTATATCACTCCAGAATAAAATGAGAAAAAAAACGGTTACAGTACTTTTACCTTCTTTTTGTTTACTAAAAAAAGACTGGCAACAATTAAACAGGCACCAATCCATTGAACCGGAGTCAACACTTCGTGCATGAAAAAGAAACCTCCTAGAACTCCAGCCACTGGCACAAAATTTACATAGGTAGATACAACTGTAACTCCCACCTTTTTTATCGCATAGTTATAGAAAAAATATGCCATTACAGAACATACTAAAGCTAAATACAAAAAATGAAACCATAAATTGGATGGAATAGGTTTCCACTGTGATATTTCAGTGAAAGAGAAGGGGAACAGAAAAAGAAATCCGTATACACTTTGCCACGAAGTTGCCTGAAGTGTACCTACTCTTGCTTGTATCTTGTGACCTATGAACGTAAAACTAACCCAACATAGAACAGCTCCTACCATTAGCAAGTTTCCCAGCAAAGGATTGGGGGATGCTGTAGAAGTGATGTTAAATCGAATAATTAGAAAAGCTCCCAAAAAAGAACTGCTTATAGCAAAATACTGCCAAATGGTTGCATTCTTTTTTTGTATTGCTACATTCAGAAGTAAGGACACGATAGGAATTAAAGCGATAATAAGAGAAGCATTGGATACAGAAGTATATACAATTCCTTTTGATTCAAACAAGAAGTAAAGAGTAATGCCTGTAAAACCGCTTAGAGCTAAAAGCAAGTGGTCTTGCAGTGTTAGTTTTTTCCATTTCTTACGATGCCATAGTATTATGCACAAGAACACAAGCGCAACAATCGCATATCGTATTGAAGTCATTGTGATAGGGGGAATACCTGCCAACAGGATAACTTTCATGTTCACATAGGAAAGCCCCCATGCAATAACAGCAAGTAAAACAAGCCCATTGGCAAGAAGAGATTCTTGCTTTTTTGTAATCATTATTTGTTAAAGAAAATTAGTGTTGGATTAGCTTTGTATGTTGCAGTGCTTTTTCAACCAATAAAGCTAAAACTCCTCCGCTTATAGCAGTTAAAAGTTGTGGAAACAAAAGCATTTGAGCAACTTTATCAGGAAGTTGCACCACGAATGCCAATGCAAAAGCAAATGCCCCGAATTTTAGGATAGAACCGAGTAGCATCCCCGCAAAACTTTTAAAAAATGTAACGCTTTTCATTCGGAATAAGGCAAAAACTACAACAAACACTACATTGGCAACCATAATAATAGGAACAACCGTAAAATTAGACATAATCCCCACAAAAAAAGCAATTAGAGGGGTTGCCAATCCCAATGCAACACCGCCCCAAATCCCCAACACTAAAACTGTTAGCAGAAGCATCATGTTTACAAAAGGGCCTGTAATAAATTGAGGGAATCGAAACATCTGAAACGCAATTGTAATAGCTATTAATACAGCCAAGCGAACAATCCACTGGACAGGACTTATAGTATTTGTGTCTTTATTCATGGTTCACCTCACTACAAATTCAGTTTTAATCATTATATAATGATACAATGCAAGTTATACATTATAAATTGGAAATAAGGAATCTTTTTTAGGAGTAGCTATGCCAACAAAACGATTCATTCATTGTGCCGATTTACACCTGGAAGCTCCTTTTACGGGTGTACATTTTGAAGACAATCAAACTTGGAAATCATATAGCAACGCAACTTTTGATGCTTTTCAAAAGGTAATTCAAACAGCCATTCAGCAAAAAGTGGATTTTGTGCTTATTGCAGGGGATATTTATAATTCAACAAACAAAAGTTTACGAGCCCAGTTGTTCTTTTTAAAACAAATGAAACTTTTATCGGACAACAATATCCCTTGTTTCATCGTACATGGTAACCATGACCCTATGGACGGATGGGAGGTTCCCATGAAGTTTCCTCCGAATATTCATCGATTTGGCTCTACTGTTTCTCATGAAACAATAAAGAAAAACGGAGTGCCTGTGGTGAATATCATTGGATACAGTTATCCTACAAGAGATATTCAATCCAATATTGCAATGGAAATGGTAGCATATGCTAAACAAATCCCCAATGAAGCATTCACTATTGGACTACTTCATTGCAACGTAGGAGCCGATTCTTCTACCGAGAATTATGCTCCTTGTAATCTATCCGACTTGGTAGATTCTCCAGTCCATTATTGGGCTTTAGGGCACGTTCATACTAGAAAAGTGCTTCATGATGCTTCACCATACGTAGTATATCCAGGGAATACGCAAGGCTTGCATATTAATGATACAAAACAAAAAGGGTTTTATTTGAACACTGTAACCGACAATGAGGTTCGACTGGATTTTATTCCCACTTCTCAGTTTGAATGGTATCACGAATCACTAAATGTAACAGACGAATCTATAGATGATATTACAGAAACTATCATACAAGATATGACCTCTAAAACAGAAATTCTACCTGGTATTTTTCGTTATGTACTTACCGGAAGAAGTAGTTTCCATTCTACACTTCGCAACCAAAAAGAAGAGATCGAAACGAGTATTCGTGACAATATCGATGGAGAAAATTGTTTATTAGAATCAATTCGAATTCAAACTAAGCCAAATATTGATTTGGATTCAATACGAGACCGAAATGACTTTTCTAGTATTTTCTTAAAAAATACTGAAGAAGTCCTGCAATGTGATGAAAAAGAAGTAAAAGCAAAAGAACTCTTGGATGATTTTCCACTGAACAAATTGTTCTCTATCTTACCAGACAAAGGAGCTTCCATTGATTGGGAATCCATTACCAACGAAGCTCAGTTAATAGGACTTGACTATCTACTAGAGGGTGACAATGAAAATTAATCATCTACTTATCAAACGATTTGGTGGATACTCCGATACCTCTTTTTCTTTTGGAGATGGTTTTACTTTGTTTTCCGGTCATAACGAAAGTGGGAAAACAACTTTAAAAAACTTTATGCAACAAATGCTGTACGGGTTCGCTTCTTCCAAATCTGACTACTCATACCCCCCTTTTGATGGCGGGAAACCTTCGGGGAATCTTACTTTTTCTCTGGATACTCAGGAACAATATCAAATTCAACGTGAAAGCAAAAAGGTTTCCATTTTACATCCCGATCAAACCCTTTCTTCACAGGAAATTAATCCTGCCCTTTGGAACAACATCGACAAAAATACTTTTCAGCAGATTTTTTGTATGGATATTAAAGAATGGAATGGACTATCTTTAATGAACGAAGAAGATTTGCAGAATCGTTTTTTATCTGCCAGCTTTGGTATAAAATCACTTTCCAATTCCTTAAAACAAATTCAAAAAAAACACCAGGAGCTCTTCAAAAAAGGTGGAAGGAAACAAATACTCCACACCCTTCATAAGGAACTTACTGAATGTAACCAATCTATACGAAAGGCAAAACAACTGGCTGGTGAATATGCTACTTGGGGAACAGAATTAGATATAATTGAAAAAGAGATTCGAGAGCAGCAGGCACAAATAAAAACTTTGCAGAAAGAAATTACCAAAAGAAACTTGTGGAACAGTACAAAAGAGGATTGGCTATCCTATTCAGAAGTGCAGCGAAAGATAGAATTGATTCCTTATTCATTTAAAAATATATCATTCTCATCGCGGTTATTAGAGCAGGTAAAGCAATGGATTACGGAAGTAGAAAAAGAAGAAGAACTCGTATCCAAACTTGAAAAAAACCTAGTAAAACAAAGAGAAACCCTTCAAAGCATTCACGTAAACAATACAATACTTGAAAAGAAAGAAGCAATTTTACAGCTTGTTGAACAAAAAAAGCAATTTACCAAGGCATTGGAAGACTACCCCAGAATACTGGATCAGGTGAAAAAAACACAAACCAGTTTTGATGAGCAGTTAAAACATATTGATCCAAACTGGTCAAAAGAAAATATTGAGAAAACCACTATTTTTTCGATTGAAGAACAGACAAAAATAAAAAAATGGAAATCGCTTTATACAAATCTAAAGCAAGAAGAAAAACAAGTTGAGTATCAGATACATCAGGAAGAAATTTCTGTTCAGCAGCTTCAAACACATATTACACAACTTGAAACCAAGTATAACGAGAAAAAAGAACAGGTAATAACCGATACCCAACTATTCAGATTAAAGAGTATGGTTCCTTCCATTAATGGATTCATAAGCAAGCTTGAGTTTTTACAAAGAGAAGAATGGGAAGATACTCTTACTGAACTAAAACCATTGCCAGCTTGGGTACGATGGGGTAGCGTTGGAATAACAATTGCATCTGTTGTACTACTGGCTCTTTTTCACACCCATTTGTTCATGTCGTATTTACTATGGGGGATAGGAGCAGTCAGTTTATATTTTTTAATCCAGTCTTTCCGACAAAATCCTTCTGGGAAGAAAACAGATTCGCACAAAAAAGAACAATTAGCCAAACTACAGAAGGAAGTTGTCAGCTTTTTTTC
>CAYRBR010000010.1:7275-29878 GCA_964422555.1 uncultured Caldisericota bacterium
ACCTTACCTAAAAGAGACTCGAAAATATTTGAGAGAAAACATGACTGAAGCAGACTATGCTATGTATATGGAACCTTTACCTCGTACCACTACCTCAGAAGAATCAACCAGAGGTGGACTTAGCTCCTTATTAGCTAAACTACAGAAAGAAGTTGTCAGCTTTTTTTCAGACAACGCCCTCCCCATGCCAGAATTTTCAGCAACCCATCTGACCGAAACGGTCGAATCACTACAAAGTACAATTCAGAAGCAGAATGATCTTTCTTTACAGCTAAGACAGCTCTCGGATTCTATTCAAACTAAAAAAGATACTCTGCAAATTCAGCAAGATAAACTTTCTTCTTTAGAAAAAACGCAAAAAGAAATTCATAGAAGTATCGAACAATGCGATATCGATTTTGCATCCTGGAAAAAAACTCATTCTCTTTCTTCCTCTCTTTCGATTCTGGAAATTGACCCGTTAATAAATGCTATTAAAGAAGCAAAATATCTTTTAAAAGGGGTGATTTCAGAAACCGATCGAAAAAATGAAATTGAAAATTACATAACTACTATTTCAAATCAGATTCAAGCTGTTTTCAAAGACATTGCATTGCAGTTTGATGAAAACAATATTAACTCATATTCTATATCGGTACTTCAGGAAAAGCTTGAAGAAAACGAAACTCTTTATAAGCAGCAAGAAGATTGCAAAAAAGAGATTCACTATTCTTCTTTAGAAGAAGAAAAAAGCAAAAAACACATCCAGGATCAAATAGACAAAATTAACCATGTTTATAAAACCACTGGTACAAATGATGTTTTCTCGCTAGAAGAAAAGACCAATTCGTATGTTCAATATAAACAATTAGTAGACGAGTCAACCCAGCTTTACAATCGACTATACGGAAAAGCCGGAAACAAAGATCAGTGGGAGCAACTCCAATCTGAACTGGAAACAATTGATTTTCAGGAAAACGAAAGAGTGTTGAATTCTTTAACGATCCAGAAAGAAGAACTAGAAAATAAAATTCATCAGAATCTGAAACAGCAAGGAGAATTACAAAATAAGAGATCTACAGCGAATTCAGATACAAAACTTGGTGGCTTGCTGCAGGAGAAAGAAAGCATTGAGCGACAAATACAGCTGAAGGCAGAAGAGTGGTTATCATACGCTCTTGCTTACAGTTTCATCCAAAAAACTAAAAATACTTTTGAACAAAAACAACAACCGGGTGTTATTAAGTTTGCAAGTGACTGGATTTATGAGCTTACCAACCACCGGTACCACTTAATGAAAACCTATGACAACGACACCGATCAGGAGAATTTTGTTCTGTTTGATACAACCCAGAATTCAACAATGGAAAACCAGTGGAGTGGTGGATTGGCAGACCAAGTTTACTTTGCCATACGAATGGGTTTAATACATGAGCTTTCAGAACATGGGGAAACCCTTCCTTTATTTCTGGATGATGTTTTAATCCGCTTTGATCCCACTCGACAAATGCAAGCAGCAAAACTCTTGTTAAAACTATCTAAAGAACACCAGATTTTTTATTTTAGCTGCCATCCACAAATAAGCTCTCTGTTCCAGAGTGTTGCACAAACAATACCCTCTGCATCTATACAATCCTTTGCTCTCGATAACTTTTCAGTTGTCGATCGCTCCATGGAGGTACCAAATGAAAGTTCAATGGCCAATTTGTTCTCCCAGTAAAAGTTTTGCCAGCGATAATAACGCAGGAATCCATCCTTCAATTTTACAGGCTATTCAGTTGGCAAACCAGGGTCATTGTGTAGCATATGGAGACGATGTATACACAGAAGCTGCGGAAAAAGCACTGCAAGAAACTTTTGGGAAAAATGTGTGTTCCCTTTTTGTGTATAACGGTACAGGCGCTAATATCACCGGCTTATCTTGCATCAGTCATTCATTTTCCAGTATTATTACACCCGAAACAGCGCATATAGAATGCGATGAATGCGGGAGCGTAGAAAAGATCATTGGTTGCAAAATTCAAACTGTTCCCACAACTCTTGGGAAATTACATCCCTCACAAATTGAGTCATTTAAGCATTTGCAAGGAGTTGAGCATCATTCTCAACCCGAAGTAGTTTCCATAACACAATCCACTGAATTAGGAACGGTGTATTCTGTTCAAGAAATTCAGAACATTTGTCAGATAGCCCATCAAAACAATATGCTCGTTCATATGGATGGAGCTAGAATAGCAAATGCTGCTATTTTTTTGGGAAAAACATTGAAAGAAATTACTTTTGATGCTGGAGTAGATGTTCTTTCCTTTGGAGGAACGAAAAATGGAATGGCTTATGGAGAAGCAGTTATTTTTGCTTCTAAGAAAATTGCTGCCTTTGGTCGCTTTTATCGCAAACAAACTACGCAACTTGCTTCCAAAATGCGTTACATTGCTGCACAATTTTTAGCTTATTTAGATGACGATCTTCTATATTGTAACGCCAACCATGCCAATGAAATGGCACAATATATGGCAAAGCAAACCAGAAACATTCTTCCACAAATTGAAATTACAAAACCTATTGAATCAAATGCACTTTTTGTGAAAATCCCAAATGATATTGCAAAGAAAATGCAAGAAATCTCCTTCTTCTACCCCTGGGATATAAGTTCTATGGAATACAGGTGGATGACATCCTACGATACAACAAAACAAGATATTGACCAGTTTCTACAGCAGATGAAAAAAACTTTTTCTGCATAAGCAGACAAAAGCTTGATTCATGATACAATATTGGTATGAAAATAGGTTACTTGTCTTACTTTTTGGTTGTTATATTGTTTACAGTATCCTGTTTTACCTCCTGCACTAAAAATGAAACAAATGCCAATGCTGACAGTCCACTTTCTTCTATCACTGCTCAGGTTCAAAACTTAACCATTCCGTTTCAGTCTATTCTGCCCAATAACGTAGAAGTATTTATCCCAAAAAGCAATCCTGGTTCCTATGTAGTGTATGGAGAGCTAAATGGAAAACCAGGCAATGAAGCTGTAACATTTCTTCAACATCCCGACTATCCAAGTCAGTTATATATGGCAGTATTCTCTGAAGAAGAAGAATGGTCTCAAAAAGTGTGGTTTTTAATTCAAGGGGATTCTCTCGATTGGTTGTATTTAGACAAACAATTTGTTTATGTAGGACTAACTCTTCCCAATAACAAGAAAGAACTTTACGTATATTTCCTTGATACATATAAAGCAGAGTGGTCGGTTGAACGAATTAACGAAATTCAGTATGAAAAATTACAGATACTTGATCTTCCGGGTAGATATGGCAACGATGGTCGCCCTGAGATAGCCCGATGGATTCATGACGAAAACGATCGGGAACAAGTGCAGCTATTTCGTTTAAATAGCTGGGAATACAATTTTAATTTTATTTATGCTTTTGACTCCTACCCCTATTTCTTTCCCTCTGTTGTTGAAACTGCAAAAAAAGAACTGCTAACAAATCCTTCCAATATTGGTTTAGAAATCCAATTAGCTAAATACGAAACGTATGCTCACCAATCCCAAAACGCAATCAACCGAATTAAACAGCTTTTAACCGATTCAAACATCATTATCCCCCCAGATCAGGAGCAATTTCTAGTTGAACTGCAATGTCAATGTTTAAACCAGCTGGAACAATATGAAGAAGCTGAAATTGTTCTACAGAATTTTATCCCTTTGATACAAGAAGACGATTCATTTCAATCCTTGTTACTGAAGAAAAATGCCTATATTGACTTACAGGAATCTTTGTTACAGCAAAAAAAATATAGTGCTTCCCAAAGAATTTGGGAGATTATGCCGAAAATTAGTGAGTACGTTATGCGCGACAATGGCTATGAAATCTCATATCCACCCCAAATTGATGAAGAACCGAAGGCAAACTATGTACAGCGTTTTAATTTAGTACAAGAATACATAGACCAACAACCCTTCCAGCAGTTAATCCGAAAATGGAGTCAGTTCCAAACCTGGGGACAAAGTCAAGATCCAACCCTTGTTATTTCTGACCTACTTTCTGCTTCATTGTTAACCGAAGACTATTCAGGTCTATTCTCCTTTCAAGTTGAAGAAATGGGAATGGTAATTGCATGGGCAGAGAAAGAAGAGGTGTTTCTAACGCCCTTTTATTACATTGACTCTTTTTCTCACAAATACAATCTTATTTCTGCTCCCGAAAAGATGTATGCAAATAACAACTCTTTGGGAATTATTTTCAACGAAAAACCAACTGAAAGTTTAACACTAAGGGCGTACCAGTTTCTACATAAAGAAAATCACCGTTGGAATATTTCCTGGACTTCTCCCTTTTATCCCAATGGAACATTGCACATTACTGAACCTAATTTAGAAATGCTCACTGCAAAAGGACAAATCGTTTTAGACCCAAGCGGGAAAGGATATATTTTTGGGGAATGCGATTCTTCTACTTACCACAGATTTTACCAGGATATCTGGCTTCAAGAACAAGATCTATATGTTCTACTTGAATCAAATATCATCAATTCCCCTTACCAAACATTAGTAGATTACCTGTTCTACCTTTACAACGATGATATAGAATCTGCTAAGGAACTTGTATCGAGTTCGAAACTAATTGATCAAACCATACAGCTTGAAATTGTCGGAAACACCGATTTTTACTCTTGCCCTCGATGGATACAAAACAGTAAAGAAGACATTATTGTTTTCCGTATTAAAAACAAAGAAAATGTTGCATTCTACTTCTCGCATGACGAGAACAAATATGTCATCCAACGCATTGTCATCAACCCCGACGATATAACATCTCTCCCTTCTGATAATGCTTCTACCGCTTCAGGTACGCCATAAATCATTTTTAGGAGCTCCAATTTATGAACCAACAAGATCCTTCTATAGAATCTTTATACACTTCTCTATGGACTTTTGTGAAACACCCTTCTCAATGTTCTAAATCTACACTTTCTTTTGGCAATAAGCTTGAATTTACGTTTCAAATTCTCTCCATTAATTTACTTATTCAGTTTGTTATTGGATTGGGTATTTCGATGCTCATTCTCTTTTTGAGTCAACAATCGATTTCCATATCCCCTGATAAATTTTCTTCCTTTTTAGAATCAGGTCCATTTTGGGTTGTTATTATTCTGGGAGGAATAGTACTTCCATTTTTTGAAGAAGTCGGTTTCCGCTTACCTTTGATATACAACCGTTATAGTTTAGGAATAGCAGGATCCTATATTTTCTTTTTATCTGCCAGCACTTTTTCCTCTGCAACAATCACCAAGTTTACCACATCAAGTCTGCATATTCTCTTATACTCCTTAGGTTTTGGGATAGCATTGGTTCTTATAACTTACATTCCTTCTATACAGAAATGGCTACAAAAAGCGTGGATTAGCTATTTCCCCTGGATATTCTATACCTTTGCTGTAATTTTCGCTGCTATGCATCTGGGCAACTACACTTTTGAGACTACTCAGTTCATTCTGGTTTTCCCACTTCTTGTTTTACCTCAGTTCATTACTGCCATTCTCATTGGGTATATTCGACTGGTTTTTGGATTCTTCTGGGGAGTTCTGTTTCATTCTATTTGGAACACAGCTCTTCTTTCCTTAGTATTTTTCGTTCTTTCTTTAACAGATTTACTGTAATGCGATAGAGTATGTAACGAAAGTAGTATAAATGAATATTGAGTTATCACTTTGGCAATATGTAGTTCTAGGTTTTTTTGGTTTCACAGCAGCATGGGTGGATAGTATTGCAGGAGGAGGAGGCATTATTAGTATCCCGGCTTATCTATGGATGGGGCTGCCACCTCAGTTTGCACTAGGTACAAATAAGCTTTCAGCTAGTTTCTCTTCTATCACCAGTTCTATTCGCTATTTCTTTTCCAACAATATGGATTTGTCCGTCGTTCTATTGTTGGCTCCTTTTACACTTATGGGATCGATTTTTGGGGTAAAAACTATTCTTTCTTTCGACAGTGCAGTTGTCAATATTGTTCTAAGTTTCTCCATTCTGGCTGTAGGTTTATACTCCATTTTCCACCCTTCTCTTGGTAAAAAAGATGTATCCCCCCACCCACTTCCCAAATACTCTCTTTATTTTGGGATATTGTTCGCTTTTCTTCTTGGTTTTTATGATGGCTTCTTTGGTCCTGGCACTGGTTCATTTCTAATGTTTGTTTTTATGAAGGTTTTCCGAAATGACTATCTCCACTCGTGTGCCAATGCCAGATTTTTAAATTTTGTCAGCAATATTACCTCTCTTGTCACTTTTATTTTGCATGGAAAAGTTATATTTATAATAGGAATACCTGTTGGCATTTGCATGATAGGTGGAGCATGGTTGGGGTCTCACATGGCAATAAAGAATGGAAACAAAATAGTAAAACCCATATTTATTGCTGTTACCATTGCAGTTGCTATAAAACTAATACTAAACTTATTTTAACTCGTATTCTCTAGGAGTATGCATGAAACATTTACTTGGAAACAATATTTGGATTGCTCTGCTATCATTGGTGATAATTGCAATCGTAATATCATTTAATTTAAGCCCCAGCAATGTCTATCCGGCTAATGATGAAATTCCCTTCCTTTCCATCGACAATGATGCCTATAATAGCACATACCAAAAGAATACATGGGAAACTAAGAATGGAACCATTCGGTTTAAGCAAGAACCAATTTTCTCTGTTGATACGGATACAATGCAACCATCAAACCTAGTTTGGGATGGAGAAAATAACTATATTATTTCTTCCAAGGATCCCCTTCTTATGGATGAATTGAAAACACATAAAGATGAGGTCCAGATCTATTCCGAAAAAACTGATTCTTTTGCAATTCATCGAATTCTCCAACCTGATTTATTCGTTACCGTATCTGTATCCGACTTTGGAGATTATACCCAAGCCATAGCAGAATTTTCAGGATATAAGGAAGACAAACTTACGTTGTCTCCTGATTTTGAATCCTTTAATAACGCCAAAATTTTACGGCCATTAGATGCTATTGAAATTGAATCCAGCATTCATATCTATCTTGAGTTTGTATGGATTCCAAATAGTTCCGATCTTCGTTTTGGATTGGTTGAAGGAATATGGAACCAAGAAACTTTAACGTGGAAAGTAATTACGGATGATGTAGGTTTTCAGGAGAAAGGAAAGGGAAGCAATGCTACTGTATGCCAAAACAAAGCATGGTTCGCATTGCTAGATGGCACTATTGTTTGTGTGCACATACCAAATGGAAAGGTTGAAATACGCTCTGATTTATCGGAACAATTATTTCAAACCACTAACAAGCCTACTGCCCCTTTACTGTACCGATACAATAATTCTCTTATCATTCATAATAAATACGCTATGGATGACTCAAGCCATATTTTATTGGTTGAGAACAACAAAATCCAATGTACTATTCATAGTTCAAGCTCTACGGTTATTTCTTCAAGAAGAAATAAAGAATGTATGGAATATACATGGAAGAATGATTTTACGAATCCAAATTTGTGGATTTTTCCAATTACATGAAGGGAGTAATTTATGAATAAAAGAATAATTCTTGGTGCCATAAGTATCTTATTAATTGGTAGCTTAACCATTCCTTTGTTAAGTTGCAACTCTTCAGTTTCATCTTCAAATAATGTTGTACTATCCTCTCCCGAGATTACTCAAAAAAATTGGTATGTTACATTGGAAAATACACCTATAGAAAACACCAGCTTAAGTGATAACCATCTTTTTGCTTCTACTGATTATGGTTTAGTGCACTGCTTTCCTATGGACAAAACTGCAATCGCAGAAGAAATAATATCCATTCAATCAGAACGATGTCTAAACCACAAAGTTAAGGCTGGCACTGACAAAGAAAGAGTCCCCATCAGCCGTTATGAGTTAATGGAAAAAGGATTTATTCACACTTACAACTTGTATACAGAAAATTCGGAAAGTAGTGTTCGCATAGAAGAAGAAAAAGGTATTTCGCTGAAATCGTATCCAACTTTTGCAGCCGATACAATGAAGTATCACTTCAATTTGGATACTTCGTCCTGTACTTCTGCATTAATCAAGTATGGAAACCTGCTGTTTATAAACAGGAATCAACAAATAACAGAACATTCACTTCCAAATTTTGTTTTAAAAAGTGCTTTAGTTGGATCGACTGTATATTATTTGTCGAGTATTGTGAACGATCCAAATGCACATTATTTTCGAGCCTTAAATATGCAGTCGAGTAAGTATACTTGGGACTATATCCCAAGCGAAGAATATCCTACTTTTCAGCCTATTTTTGATTCTTCGTTTACTAAAACAGCCGATTCTATTTTTGTATTTTTCAAAAAAAGAAACGCAGAAGCCAGAACCGAAGTTTTGATAGCTGAACTAGACTATTCTGGGGCAGTCAAGTCTTCTAAAATAATTGTATCGGAGTCTGCAGAAGAACCTTCTACCTCTGATATTGCAGTTGTTTATACAGACAATCATCATAAAATTATTGGGGAACTCTTTCAAACAGGAACGGTTCAATGCTATCAATCGGAAGATTACTCCCTTCTCTGGGACTATCCGCTCCCTAAAAAACAGTCTGTACTTTCGGTTTCGTTTGATTCAGTAAGCAAGCAAATAGCACTTCTTTTGAGTGATGGTTCTATCCAAGTATTAAATATTGAAACAGGTTTTTTACAGTACTCTGCCCCCATATACCAACAAAATGACAATCCTATTGTTTTTTCTCGCGGTTCCATTCAAAAATACAATCAACATTATGTTGGATTTCTGAATAACTCCCATTCCACCCCCTTCCGTTCCTTGCTATTTATTCACCAGATAAACGAGAAGGAAGCTCCATAGATACTGTATTATTTAGCAATCATCATTCGAATAGCAGCAAATATCATGATGACACCGAAAATTCGCTTTAAGGTAGTAGTAGGAATTTTCATTGCCCCTTTTGCTCCAAGCAAATTACCTATAAAAAATCCCATCACAACGAAAAGTCCTATGTATATTTCTACATGCCCGTTTTTATAATACTCCAAAGCCCCAAGGATTCCTATTGGAAGAACCATCAGGGCTATGGTAGTTCCTTGTGCTGTTAGTTGTGGTAAACCCATTAGTAAAAGTAATGGAATAATGACTATACCTCCACCAATTCCTAATAGCCCACTTAATACACCGCCCGAAAATCCAATCAGAACATATAAAAACCAGTTTTGCATATTTATCCACCTTTTATCCACAATTCTTTTTCGATTGCGGACATAAAACTTCTCAAATTTATGGCATAATATATTGTAAGATGAACAACCCATCTGATCCCATTATACTATTCATTTCATATTTTTCTTTTTATTTCCAATTGAAATCACACCCGATATTTACGACCATTTTGAAAAAAATCCCCACATTTATCCACCTTTTATCCACAACTTTTTTTAAACTTCACTTGAAAAGCAGGAAATTTTTTTTCAACTAAAATTATTCTGAACTTATTTTTTAAAAAAATACTGAAAAACTACCGAATGTACAATACGTCATATGGGATTGCCTTTTTAGGCACATTATGACAGAGTATAAAATACTTTGTTCCAAATATGTTACACACTCTATACACATGGACAATCTTTTTGATAAATAGAAAATGCAGTTCCTTTCCCTATCCACTTAATCCCTTATATAATGTGCTTTTTAACACAGTGCCATATGTAAATTTCCCATTAATTTTTTAATTTTGTTTTTTAAAAAACACTTTTTCGAAAAAGTTCACATTATACTACTATTATGAACTCACTTTTTTTATGTAACTCGGTTTCATTCTTACATATTTTTGAACCTTCTAGCGTATCCATTCCTGCTAAGAAAATTGTTTCTATTCGAGGTAAATCAGGTAGTGGAAAATCTACTTTTTTACAGTTTTTAAATGGAATGCAGAATCCTACAACAGGAACAATCCATTACAAAGACAAACGTTTGTTCTCCTATGATATCCTGGAACATCGCAAAAAAGTTCTGCTTGTTACCCAGAATCCAGTACTTTTCCCTGGAACGGTACAAGAGAATTTACTTCTAGGGTTGCGAGTACATCAAAGAGAAATGGCAAAAGATACCAATCTTAAAGAGTATCTACAACAATTCCACTTGAATATCTCTTTGGAACAATCAGCCAACACGTTATCGGGTGGAGAAGCTCAACGGATATGTATTATTCGCAACTTACTTCTAGCCCCCGAAGTACTCCTTCTGGATGAACCTACATCTGCCCTTGATGAAAAAACAGCCCAACAAGTATTAAAAATACTAATGGAGTATCGAACTCAAACAGGAATGGAAATACTTATGGTAACACATTCACCTGCATTACACTCTTTGGGAGAATTTCATCTAAAAATTGAACAAAGGAGAATATCTGAAGATAATGGTTGATATAACTCTTCTACGCTTACTTATTGCCTACGTTTTTGTGATTCTTCTTGTAGTTTTTCTAAAAATAAGAAAAATACCCCAGGAAAAACTTCTCCTTCTTGCTTCTATCCGTATGACTATTCAACTAATATTAGCTGGTTACGTCCTTACCTATGTCTTTGCCATTGATTCGATTGCATTAACTCTTCTCATTATTGCTCTTATGGAAGTGTTTTCCGTTTTTAATATAAAAAAGATTTTACATCGTCCCATTCCAACTTCCATATTGAAAACTCTTGCAATCAGTCTGAATATGGGAACTTTAATAGTCCTTTTTTTCTTCCTTTTATTTGTCATTCACCCTACTCCATTGTTCAGTCCCCGGTACTGGATCCCTTTAGCTGGAATGATTATAGGGAATGCCATGACTGGAATATCAATCGGGGTAAAAACACTACTTACGGAAACCGAGAATAACCAGCACCAGATTCTTGCTCTTCTGCATATGGGGGTAGATCCCAAAGAAGCTGTTCGAAATATTATTAACTCGAGCTTTGAGTCAGCTATTCTTCCTACCCTAAACTCTATGCTTGGAATGGGGATTGTATTTCTACCAGGTATGATGTCTGGACAGATTATTGCTGGCTCTTCCCCTCTTTCAGCAATTCGTTATCAGATAGGGATTATGCTAGGAATAACAGGCAGTGTTTCTCTAAGTATCTTTATTTTTGTATCACTGGCCTGGAAAAACTTCTTTAACGAAAAAAAACAGTTGATTACCCCGAAATAAGCATCCAATCCATTCAAGATTCAAATATTGTAAGTATAATAATGGGTAGATTTCCAATTTCTGCAAATGGAGGAGAATATGAAGGAAACATTAAAGAATCTTGGTATTCAAGAGATTAACTATGGTTTGTGTAGTGGCTCAGAGAATAATTGGATCCCTACAGAAGGACCCATCATTACAAGCTATTCTCCCATTAACGGAGAGCCTTTAGCTTCGGTTCGAAGTGCCACAAAGAACGATATTCAACAATTAATAACAGTATCCAAAAAAGCTTCCATAGCATGGAGAAATATCCCCGCACCCAAACGTGGTGAAATTATTCGACAGATTGGGAATGAATTAAGGTTATACAAAGATTCACTCGGGAAATTGGTCACTCTAGAAACGGGTAAAATTTTACAAGAAGGACTTGGAGAAGTGCAAGAAATGATAGATATTGCCGATTTCTCTGTGGGACAAAGCAGGATGCTCTATGGATCTACAATGCAGAGTGAACGTCCGTCCCATCGTATTTTTGACCAATATCACCCATATGGAGTAATTGGTGTTATTTCTGCTTTCAACTTCCCTGTTGCTGTATGGTCATGGAATGCATTACTTGCAGCAGTTTGTGGAAATGTAACTATATGGAAACCAAGTACTAAAGCCCCCCTATGTGGGATTGCAGTGCAGAATATTGTCAATAAGGTTTGCAAACGTCACAATATTGAAGGTTTATTTAATTTGATTATTGGACAAGGCTCTTCCATTGGGGAGTCTATTATATCTAGCCCCGATATCCCCTTAATTAGTGCAACTGGAAGCACCCGTATGGGAAAACATGTCTCAGAAGTTGTGGGAAAACGACTTGGACATACTATTTTAGAGCTTGGTGGAAACAATGCCATCATTGTAACTGAAAAAGCAAATATGAAATTGGCCGTATCAGCTGCTCTTTTTGGAGCTGTTGGCACCACGGGCCAGCGTTGCACTTCTACCCGAAGAATTATTGTTCATTCCAGCAAAAAAGAGGAATTTATTAATTCTCTGACAAACGCTTATCGTCAGCTCCATATTGGGAATCCTTTGGAACCTTCCACTCATGTGGGTCCATTAATTGATATCGATGCCTGGAACGCTATGGAAAAAGCAGTCAAACGAGTTCCTCAAGAGGGAGGTAAAATTCTCTATGGAGGAGAACGAATCAAACTAGATTCTGCTTTACAGGGAGTATATGTTAAACCCTGTATAGCAGAAGTACCTGATAATATCCCGGTTGTTAAAGAAGAAACTTTTGCTCCTTTGTTGTATATCATGCCATACAATACATTGGAAGAAGCTATCGAGAAACACAATAATGTTCCTCAGGGATTAAGTTCTGCAATCTTTACAAACGACCTTCTTGAGGCAGAATCTTTTCTTTCTAACAATGGATCGGATTGTGGGATTGCCAATGTCAATATTGGTACAAGTGGAGCTGAAATTGGTGGAGCGTTTGGTGGAGAAAAAGAAACCGGTGGAGGACGTGAAAGTGGCTCAGATGCATGGAAAGGATATATGAGACGTCAAACAGTTACCATTAATTATGGTAGTTCTCTTCCTCTAGCCCAAGGGATTGAATTCCCTGAAATGGATTAAACAAAATGCTCTGGTCTGTTAAACCAAATATCGCAATAATACAGTGCCCAAAAGATCTCCAATCTACGGTTTCAGAAAATGTTTCTTCGATTGTAAATAGTATCACATTTTTAGAAGACGTAGATATTGTTCAACTTTTAAAAGTGAAACCCGGAATTGTATTATTTTTTGGTACCGACGACCTTGAACACTTGCTAAGTCAAATTCAAAAGTTTCGAGCTGAACAGAAATTTTTTAGAACAATTGCTATTTTAATTGAAAAGAATTCTACTTTTCTCCGAACTCGTATATCTCTAGAAACAGGCTTTGATTTCATTGTACCATTCGAAAAACTGAATCAGCTGCCATCTGTTTTAGATGTGTACACCGATGTAGCTGAATATCAATACATTCATGATTCCAATACTTGGGAATATGTTTTCAACTTTGTTAACCAACCTATTATTGTTTGTTCAAACAATGGCAACATCTATTTTACCAACACCAGAGCTGATGTTCTATTTAACAAAACAAAAAAGCAACTTACAGGCCATTCCATTTATGATTTACTCGCACCGTCATATATACAAACTATCCAACAAACTGTTGAAGAAGTATTCTTTAAAAACGTAAAAGCCCAAAGGATACCGGTTGTTCTTAAGTCCTCAGCAAAAGAACCGTTGTTTTGTCTTGTTTCCATTTCACGTTTTCCTCAAATTGAAAAGGAACGTCCAAGTTTATTATTCTCATTCATCGAATATTCTTACACAAAGAAAATTGAACGTAAATCTTCTTTGTTTCAATCTGTTTTGGACAAAAGCTCAAACTCCATTCTGATTACAAATGCGAAAGGTACTATATTGTATGCAAACGATCGGTTCCTTAAGCACCTTAAGCTTGGGCACACAAATCTTATCAGCCGTTCCTCTGAAATTCTTCCTGCACAATATCAGCTTCACAAAAGGAAAGATGCTCAGTTATATACAAAACTTGGGTATACATTTTTTAATCAAACTCAGACAATTCATAAAAGTGGAAGCATTATCCAAGAAAAAGAAAAGATTATCCCCGTACACTACAATGAGGAAAAAAAAGAAGGATTCTTAATTTGGATTGCTGAATACTCAAAAGTAGATAAGATTGCCAAAAAAACCCAAACAGATTGGTTCGACAACATTATTTCTGAAACACAAAAACAGTTACAAATACTCAAAAACGATTCTCAGAATTCTACTACGAATGATACAGAAACACCTGAAGCCCATCGTTTTTTGTATCAAAAAATTTCTCGATCCCTTGAATTAATTAAAGAATACACTCATATACAAGCAAAACAGAAGTTTTCTTTTTCGAACATCGATATCAATGAAATGATTCATGAGGTAGCTGGACTGTTCCCTGATATTAAGAACAAGATGACTTTAATACTACAGGATAATCTTCCAAGGGCATTTATTGATAAAAGCAAAATTCAGGCATCCCTTATCGCATTTATTTATGAAATTTCTTCACAACCTTCTTTTGAGGAATTATTTCTTTCAACAAGCCTTTATAAAAAAGGAATACAACTTGTTATACGATACCAGGAAGCTTCGATTGAAAAACAAAGCAAAAAACAATTTAGCGAAATCGTAGATCAAGATTTATGGATCGTGAAGCAAATTTTTAAATCTCACCACATTACTTTTACAATTGAGACAGAGTTTAAGGGAAGTGCAGTCTTTTGTTTTATTCCGTCCATCAATGACAATATGGACTACAAAAAACAAGAGAAACTAGCACTACTATAATTCCTAAGGCCAACCCTCCCAAAACTTCAACCATACTGTGCCCTACTAGTTCTTTCATTTCGAAATAAGGAAATGGATCATTTGGTTTTCTTTGCTGGAGTTGCTGATTAATATACTTAGCATGTTTCCCAACTTCTTTGCGTACTCCTGTTGCATCTGCCACCACAATCGCACTTAATATAAAACTAATAGCAAAATAAGTTGAATTGAATCCGCAGTCAAATGCAATTCGCATTGTTAAAGCACCCACAGTGGCCGCATGTGAGCTTGGAAACTTACCGTTTGTAAACAATAGAGTCCAGTCCCATTCTTTTGTTTTTATCCTGTTAAAAACAGGCTTAAGGCATTGTGCAAGAATATGAGAAATAATTGCTACCCAAAGAGAACAACTTACCATACAAACATATCCTTATAAAGAGATTAGGGAAATAATTGAGTACCCTAAAAAAAGGCACCCCACAACAGCAAATACTATTTTCTCAAAGGATACTCTGCTGTGTCTTACAGTATCCTTTTTTTGGTTTATATAATCTTGGCATTTTCTGTACAGTTTTCGGGTTTTGCACCGTATAAATCCCGTTCTTGAGCCGAAAATAAAAAACCATTTCATGGGTGTGTTAGAATCTGATACAGGAATACTGGAGTTTTCTTTTAGTTTGTATGGAATGTTCATTTCCGCCAAACAAGATTCTAGTAAACAGTAGAAGTCTTCCTCCTGCACTCCCATGATAAAAAACTCATTCCAGGTTATAGGCAAAATCCCCAAATAAAGTAAAGTAGCAACAAACCCCAACCAGCTTTTCCATGAGGACACAGATACTTCTAATCCATACACCGAAGGACTAATGAATGCCTGGATCCACAAAACAAATAAGATAATGAGCAGAAAAAAAGCACTGTTCGTTATTTTTTTGCTTCCAAATGTTAGTGAAAAGAACCAGAAAGAAATACAAAGAAAGATAACCGATAGGGTAATTTGCATAATATCACTTAAGATCTGATTCTTGGATTGTATAATATACCGGCATTAATGGTTCGAAGTTTACTTGTGGAGGAACAGGAAATATGGGGCCTAGTTTGCGTAACTCAACCAATGAACTGTGAATCTTTTCTAGATCTTTAGCTGGGGCAGCAAATACAAGTTCAGAATGTTGAGTTGAAGCAAAACGTCGATCGCCTGCACATGGAAAACCTACGATCGGTTTCTGACAATCCATTGCATACCCAATCGCAGAGCATAACGCTCCTTCAGCAACAGTATCTGCGGTTGTTTTCTCACCAGCAAGATACGAATTAGCATGAATGAGTCCTAGCATTTGTGCAGCATTCGCATAAATCACAAATACATCGCAATCTTCGTGATCATACAAGGGTCCTGTTTCAACAGCTTCAAACAGTTTCCCTTTATCACCCATTTTGTATGTATTCTGAAAAAACTTTCTACCAGCTTCCTGGTCTTTTGTATATTTGTTAACTGCAGCACGACCATCAACCATTGCTGGAGGAGTAGCGATCAAACCCAGGGCAGCAGCCCCAAGAGCACAAATCATATTGCGAGGTACCCCTGTCGATGTTTGTCCCAAATGCCTTGCATTTGCAACCATCTGGCATACATTTATTTTCTTCTTGATAATACTGGTTTTTGCTGTTGATTCATCTGCTAGAAGTCTTACTGAAATAGGTTCAGTATCTAACTTCAATATGCTTTTAAAATCATCCGACATTGTTTTTATGTTCATGTAAAACTCCTATAAAACAGAAATATTTGTTTGAAAACCAAAAACATCGTGGCTATAGAAAGGAAACAGAATATGTTTTGAACAACCAAGGTAGTCTTTCCCAAACGTATCCATCGCTTTTAGTTGAATGCGAACCGGGGGAATTCTACCAAGCAAATTTTTTCCATCGGTTAGAAATGCAATCTTTGTGATACACTCATATACGTCATCATGCAAATGCTGAATTTTTGAAGCATTTATGACCAAGATCCCTACTTCTCCTCGCAACAAATCTGACAAAGATTCGTGTGTAGATTTGAGCTGAAAGTGTGAAATTCCCGGAAATGGTACTTTCCTAAAAGAACCGACAGCATTTGCAGTTAACTTATATCCATATTTCCTTGCAGTTCGTTTATCACTGTATGGAGATACAAAAATGCCTTCTTTAATAAGAGGGGAACGATAGGGGGAAAGGGGGGTGGGTTCAGTACGTACAACAGTTCCTTCCATATCAAAAAATGGAGTGACAATATTCTCAATATCGTGCGAAGAGTACAGCGTAAATAAAGGGTTAAAGAGTGGCTCATTAATCTTTTCCGAAAAGGAAGATACACCTTCCCCAACTTTTTGCCCATTCAAATGTTCAAACAAATAAGTAAAAGGGAATCGGTTGGAACTAGAGAAAAAAACAGGCATTGTTTTCTCCTGCAGATTAACTTGCCGTTTCCAGGCTTCAGCCATTGTCTGCACACACTCTCCAAACACTGATCTTGAATATCTTCTTCCTCTATAAAAAAATGGAACAGGGGTGTGGTTTTCTGCATCTTCAAAATACAGATTCATCATGATGTAGTGATCTTTGTATTGAAGGGACAATCCCATTTCATTTGACAAAGATTCTTCTCTATCAATGAGACTCATTTGTCCATGGAATTCTAGGTCGGAGCATGTGTTTTTCAAATGTTCAACGAAAAGCACCATTGCTTCTTTATAGTCTTTTTCTTTTGACAACTCATAGTTGTAGATTATTTTTTGTTGAAGAGAATGAGAGCAGTCAACTGGATATGGATTGTGCTTGGCGTTTTCCAGTGCTTGCCTTTCTAACTGAGCAGGATCATAATCCTTCTTTGCTGTTCCGGCAACCCCAAGGAGCCCTGTTACATAAATTCGTAATCCGGTTACATCCTCTTTCCGAATATATTCAGAAATAGTACCATCCGATAAGAATTTAACATTGTGGTCTTTTATGTTCTTTTTGTAAACTTCTTTAATCACATTAACCTCTGTTTATCTATTTAAGTACTCGGGTTGTACAACCAATTCTTTGATACTTATTACCTTTCCATAGTTTGTGCTTTTGCTCATTCGGATATACTGGGATAACTCGTATTGCCCATACAGTTTTCTTTCCAACATGGATAATTTCATCAAAAATGCTATTTTCATCCCAACTATTTGCTTCAAACTTAAACTTTTCATACTCTTTCTGAGTAGGATTACAGCCGGTGATTACACCCTCATCGTTCACACCGATCAATATAACACCCCCGTCGGTATTCCTAAAAGCACACATCGTTTTAAATACACCATCACACAAAATTTGCTTAAATTCAACGTGTTTGTTTTCTCCGTTTTCAATTAACTCATAAAGTTGTTTTAGTTTCATTTTTACACATATTAATTGTATGAAGTTCTAGAAAAAAAACTGTTACATTTTAAAAAAAGGTCGTAATAAATGATTATTTCCAATGCAAAAATCTATAGAAGTAAAAAAGCTTCATTTGAAAACCTTGATCTTCGAATAAAAAATAAACACATAGTCGAGATGAAACCGTGGGGATCACTAATGCCCTCCCCCGCAGAAACCGTTCTCAATTATTCTGGGCACTATTTATATCCAGGCTTCATAGATAGTCATTGTCACCTTATTGGAACCGGGGAAAAATACCTTGTACCATCCCTTTGTAATTGCTGTTCAAAAGAGGAGTTAGCATCTACCATTCAGAAGCTGGTTCCACACAAATCTATACTTGTTCTTCGTGGTTGGGATGAGAACAAACTAGATTTTTACCCGGATCGTCAGTTTCTGGATTCTCTGCCAATTCAAAAACCCATTCTTTTGATTCGTAATTGTGGTCACATTGCAACTGTAAATTCAAGTGCAATCAAAAATCTTTCATTAGAATCGCTGAATGGCAGTGACGAAACTATCCTTGAAAAAGGAATTTTGAAAGAAAGAGCTGTTCTAGTATCCAAACAAAAAATACCACAAGATGTTCTCTTTGAACAACGGTGTCTTTCAGAAGGAATGCATCGTTTCAATCAGGTAGGAGTAACCTCTGTTCAAAGTGAAGATTGGAATCCAGATAGATGTATACGTTTCTTTGGTAAAATAGATAAATTACCCACGGGTCTTCGCTTATTTGAGAAAATTTCAATACAACACCCACATGAAATAGACAACTGGATCCAACGAAATAACATACACCTCTCTAATGAAGCATCCCCCTTTTATAATTTGACAACCATTATTAAATTATATATGGACGGCTCTATATGCGGTAAAACTGCTAGTATTAGTGTCCCTTACTTATATTCAACAAATTGTAAAGAGCAAGGTGTTTCGTATTATGCTGTAGAAGAAATGAAATCATTCTTTGCGAAAGCGGATCAATCAAATTTACAAATATGTATTCATATCATTGGAGACCGTTCCTTGGAGCAAGTACTGCAATCCATCCCTCCAGGTAAGAATATACACCGTCATCGAATTATTCATGCACAATTTGCATCACAAAACCAAATTCATCTAATGAAAGAAAAGAATATTGAGTTAAGTATTCAACCTTGTTTTTACAAGTCTGACCTTCCCATTATTACAAAAATATTGCCTGCTTCTTTTATAGATTGTTGCGGATATCCTTTCCAACAATATGCCCTTGCTGGGATCCCTTATTCATTATCGACAGATTCTCCCGTTGAAAGCGAAAATCCTTTTGCCAACTTATCAGCATCCTTTGATTTCTTTTCTAGAAAAGAAGCATTTAATGCATATACTGTATCAGGTGCAAGACAAGTGTTCAGAGAAAATGATTTAGGACAAATTGAAACTGGTTTTTTAGCAGATTTTTTCCTTTTAAAAGAGAATATTTTTAGTATTAGTAAAACTTCCCTGAATAATGTAAAACCAGTTTGTGTTTTTGTCGATGGAAAACAAGTTTAGGAGTATTTTATGGATCATTATGATATTATAGTAGTTGGAGCTGGTCATGCTGGGTGCGAAGCTGCATTAGCTGCAGCAAGAATGGGGTGTAAAACTGCCCTTTTTACCATTAACCTTGACACAATTGCCTGGATGCCATGCAATCCTGCCATAGGAGGAAGTGGTAAAAGTCAGGTCATTGCTGAAATTGATGCACTAGGCGGAGAAATTGCTCTTAATGCTGAAAGAGCGTTAGCACAGATCCGAATTCTAAATACATCAAGAGGCTTAGCTCTTCGATCCAAAAGAGTCCAATGTGATAAACTTCAATATAGTCAGCAAATGAAACACGTTTTGGAGAGAGAACCCAATTTACATCTATATCAAACAATCGTTAATGCGTTGCTTGTGGATCATAATAAATGCATTGGAGTAGAAGATATTCACAAAGAAAAAATATTTGCTAATTGCACTATTTTAACGACTGGCACACACCTGGCAGGTAAAATTCATGTTGGTTGGGTATCATATGATGCTGGAAGAGGTGGAGAATTATCTGGGGGAAAACTCTCCGAGAGTTTAAAAGATATTGGGTTATCTGTTCAACGATTTAATACAGGAACAACCCCGAGAATCGATAAAAAGAGTGTTAATTACTCACTACTTGAAGAACAACCAGGCGAAACAATTCCAATTTCGCTTTCTTACATCACCCCCAGAAAAGTGTGGGAACCGCAGCTTTCTTCTTATCTAGGGTGGACGAATGAAAAAACGATTGAGACTACTAAAAAATATCTTCAGTACTCTCCTTCTAAATCTGGAAATATGACCAAAAAAGGACCAAAATCTTGTCCTTCAATAGAGGAAAAAGTGCAGTGGTTTCCAGATAACCATAGGCATTCCATTTTTCTTGAGCAAGAAGGTTTTAGAACAGATGAAGTGTACATAGCTGGGCTTAATATGAGTATCTATCCACATTGCCAACTTGAAATCCTTCGAACTATAAAGGGACTTGAAAATGTCCGGTTGTTTAGACCAGCCTATGCAATAGCTTATGATTGGGTTCATACATCAGAATTAAAGACAACACTTGAAACTAAAAAAGTAGGGCATTTATTTCTAGCTGGACAAATTAATTGGAGCACAGGTTATGATGAAGCTGCAGCTCAAGGTATAGTAGCTGGGATCAATGCTGCATTATTGATTAAAGAGGAAGAACCGATTATCTTATCTCGTGAAACTTCTTACATTGGAGTGATGATAGACGATATGATTAACAAACCGTTAACTGAACCGTATCGTATCACTCCCTCTCATGTTGAATACCGAATGCTGAACAGAGAAGATAATGCAGATCAGAGATTAACCCCAATAGGGAAGAAGATTGGTTTAGTAAAAGATAATCGATGGACGGTTTTCCAGCAAAAAATGGATAATCTTGAAAAAGGTCGAGAACTAATTGTATCCTACAAAGTAAATCCTAACAAGGAAACTCTTAAATCACTTCAGGAAAAATCTCTACCTTCAATTCATCAGAGTTATTCCCTTAAAGAGTTACTAAAAAGAACTGACTGGAACGATAACATGATTAGTCTTCTTAATGACGATTTTGGTTCGTTACCGGAAGATGTAAAAGAAGAGTTGATGATCGAAACGAAATATGAAGGATATCTTGTAAGAGAAAGAAACGAACGAAAACTTGTTTCAAAGTACAGTTCTTTAAAATTACCTGATGAGATTGACCCAGATATTATGAACATGCTATCAAAAAACTGTAGAGAAAGCCTAAATGAACACCACCCCAAAACAGTTCAGGAAGCTAGAAATTTACCCGGTGTTCGCCCAAGTGATATTGTTATTTTAATCTCCTTATTAAAGAAAAAGGGCAAAATATAGAATCAAAAAAAAAGATATGTTTCACGTGAAACATATCTTTTTTTTACTTTTCTGGTAAGGCTTTTGGGTTATTACTTTCTTCAATAATCTCTTTCATTTTTTCTAATCCATTTTTAATTAGTTTTGACACATGGTACTGTTTCAAATGCAATAGTTCCGCAATTTCCTTATTGGTTAGTTCATATTTGTATCTTAGTATAATACTCTTTTGTTCTTTCTCAGGCAATTTAACTAAAGCTCTGTCAATTGCATTTGTTTTAATTGTTTCATCAACAAAATCTCTATCGCCACTTATTGTATCTCTATACATCATTTTCTGCGAATCTACCATTACAGGTTCGTCTATCGAAACAGGGAATTTGGCATATGCAGCTACCATTGCATCAATAATTTGTTTCTCTGAATATTTCGATCTTTCAACTACATCTTTTGTTGATGGAGCAGTACCATATTGGTCCATGTAATGATCAATTATCTTCATAACTTCTTTGTACACTTCAAGGTGCTTTCTTGTAATACGGATTGTATCGGCATTATCTCGCAGAAAGTGTTTTATCTCTCCATTCACAATTATGGTTGCATAGGTTACAAATGAAGCGTCCTTGTTTCCGTCGTACCGTTCTGCTGCCTTAATCAAGCCTATATTTCCAACAGATCGAAGTTCATCAAGAATTTTCTTGTGATCTTTTGAATATTTTTTGAGTACATAGTCAACGATCCATAAATGTTCTGTAACCAACTTATTTCTTTCTTTTATAGATCTTTTAGTTGGAATTAAGCTCTTGCTTGATTTGTTTTCATATAATGCAATCTGCTTGTTATTCAGTTTTTCTTTATCGCTCATATCATTTATTTGGGTATTCAAGTATAATTTCTTTTTCGTCTTGGTTCCACTCAATGCTCATTTCAAGATTCTCAGCTACAAAACGTAGTGGTATCATAGTTCTTCCATTAACAATAAAGGGAGATATTTCTTTATCATTTGCATCAATATATTTTTCAACACCATTTACAGTAGCTTTTGAATTTCCAATTTTCATTGCAATTTCTTTATTCTGAAATGTAATTTCGATAGACTGGCTTTCGTCATTCCACCCAATATCTCCATCAAAAGATTCGATAACAGAACGTATTGGTAGAAAGGTTCTCCCATTTTTTATAATTGGGGTTGTTTTTCTTCCAGGATCTACCTCTACTACTTTTCCATTTAC
>CAYRBR010000011.1:0-29776 GCA_964422555.1 uncultured Caldisericota bacterium
GGTAGTTTGCGTTCAAGAATGAATAAACTAATTCCAGTATTTGCAATTGTTTTGGCAATAATTTTTATTCTTAGAGGCTTAAGTTTGGGGATTCCGTTTTTAAGTCCTCCCGAAAAAAAACTTCATGTACCGGCAACAGTTGAAAACGCTCAAGACAATTGCTGTTCAGAACCGACTATTTGAAACTTAATGTCTTGCGAGGATTCCAATAGTACTTTTAGGCTCAGAAGAAATAAAACACTCTTATATCACTTTCGTAAAACTTAATAATAATTGTTGAAGTATTAAAAGCGTTTAGTAGATATTGTTTGTATTCAATAATATTAAAACGTAAATCCTCACTAATCAACGCCTCACAACTATCACCGTTTGCATTGTGCGATAAGAAAAAAGTAGTTTGCGGCGGATTAGATTTTTCTATTCCTTCAGATATAATTAGTTTGAAGAAATGCTCTTTACATTTAATCCCTTCGACAACAGATTCGAGCTTCAGTCGTACGATATTACACCCTTAAAACCTTCTCGACCTGTTACTTTTATCGGGTATATTATATCCCTTAGTAGTGATACATTAATACTGGGATCGAAAGATTCAAGAAGGCTGGTACTCAAGATACCTCCTCATTTTTTTAACACTCTTCTTCAAGATGGTAAAGTGAAAAAAGGTGCATTGATAAAAATAACTTCTTTCTCTGATAGAAATGGTGAAAATCAAGCAATTCGATATTCTATTTTGAATGAAGAAATGTATAACGAATTAAAAAAAATGCAATCAGAACATCCAAATCCACCTGGTGTTGTAACTCGATGCTTTCCTCCAGTTATGTCTCCAACGATGCAAAAACTCCCGATTCAAACCCAAAAAAGACTAACCCAAGAAGAGATTGAGAAAAGAAAAGAAATGCAAAAGAAGTGGATTGAAAGTCAGAAAGCAAAACAAGGTCAGCAGAACAATAACTAAATACCAACTATTTGCTTTGCTTTTTTCATTCTTTCTTCCAGGAGTTTGAAATCGTCTTCACAGAGTATTGGTTGGTTAGCTCTTTTTGCACGTAACGCAGTTTCGTAGAAAGTAGTTAACTGGTCAAGGATAGGAATGAACTCCTCCCGGAATTTTTCATTGGCTATCTCATATTTGTTTTCTCTTTCAACAAATTCATACACATCCATCCACTGGATAACTCTTCCAGCAGCTTGCATGCGTTCAGTTCCTGCAAAGTTTGTGGCTGAATATTTAAGTTTGATTTCAGGGATTGATTCTGTTGGGTTTACCGAAGAAAGAAATTCCATTCGTAAATCAAACAGGTTGTTGATGGAAAAAAATGTGTGGTCAATTGTACCGTCGTATTCGGTGGGTTGAAAATTAAAAATTTTAATTAAATCGGGAGTATTGTGACCCGTGGCTATTGTTTCTGGAGTACGAGTTTTATCAAAAGTGGAAACCAGAAGAAGTGTGTCAGCAGGTGCTATACAAAATCCGATGTAAGTAAGGTGATCGAAAAGATAATATGGATCATAGGGGCGAGTTTGTCCGCCCAGGAACTCGTTGTTGTTGATAAAATGGAAAGATTTTTCAGAAAACAAAGCTAAGTGATTATTTTCGGTAAATAAAAATGTATTTTGGTCCAGGGTAACAATCCGAAAAAGTCGGAAAAAAGGAAATGTATAGATTGGGGCGGTATTGACATGAGCTTTAACCGTGAAAGGATGAACCCCCGGGCTAATACTTGCATGGGCATCGTCTTTGAATCGATATAGAATTTGATTGCTACTGTAATACAGTGCGTTTGTGTTTTGTGAAAAAGAAAAACCATAAAACCAATTGTCAAAACTTTCTTCGTTCAAAAATTGTTTGATAGGTTGGACAGCAGTGGATTTATTCCAGGTAAACAATACTTTTCCAAAGGGTACATCTTCGACATTGTCAACATTCGATAAGAAGGGATTGTAAGAATCTGTATCAACTACGCCATACATGTTTTCAAGGGCAGAATCATATTGGTTGATCTGAGAGAAATAATCTACTGGATTGAGCTCAGGAAGTTTCTGACCAGTGAAACTGTCTAGCAGGAAACATTCTTGATCGATGGGAGAAACAAGTAGTTTTGCTCCATTGTCAACAAAGAATATTTGATCTTTTCTGTCTTGTCGCGGAATATAAAACAACATTTCGGAGAGTTTTTTTTCATTTCCCGAAGACAAATCTTTCGAAACAATAGCAGCTCTTCGAATTGATTTCTTTGATTCAATTCCTTCTGTTGTTTCAATTCGGATGAAGTATAAGGTTTGGTCAATCTGTGAGTAGAAAGGAAAGTCGTCATTGTTGTTTGTTAGAGCACTGATATTTCCACTTTCAGGTTGAAGTAGTCGAATACCGTGCCCTGCAGGATCTGAAAAAAACACTGCTTTGTCAAGAGATTGTAGTTCATATTTGGATATCTTTTGATTGTTGGTGCGTGAACAATGAATGAAAAAGGAAGCACAAAAAATGATACACAGAAAAAGGGTAGTTTTTTTCATAAAAGCAGAATTTTTGATAGAAAATTGTAATATTTTTTTCATGGGCATATTATAATAGAAAACAAGAAAGGATGCACCATCATGAAAAAACAGTTGATATGTTTTCTTGTTATTCTCGTTGTAACGCTTTCCTTAAGTATGAATACAATTGTTGCTCATGGAGACTACACCGTAAACGAATACAGTACTTCTTCGTATCCGAATTTTATAGTAAACTCAAAAAATGTATCTCTGGAAATTTTTACTGCTACTTGGTGTGGATGGTGTCATAAGGCATATGAACTATTTGACTCTTTGCAAGAGCAGTTTGGCGATCAACATATAACCAATATCCGATATCATTGTCAAGATGAAATATCTATGAGTACAATTGAAGAGCGAACAGACTACTATGGTATCAGTGGATTTCCAACCATTATTACAAACGGCACGAATAAGCAAACTGGGGTTTCAGAGGAAATGTTTGCTACTTTCTCCAAAATGATTGAAGATGAACTTAGTACTCAATCTGAACTTGCTATTCATTCGAATATTTCTGTTCGCGAAAACAGAATCTACTTTGATGTATTTCTACAAACCCAGGATCGTCAGATAGAGGGTGAGTTCATGGGATTTACAATGATTAGCGGTGTAAATGCTCATGATAATGTATACGATTATGTTGCTGATGCAGTTTTTCCTTCTTTTGATGGACTCCATTTAGTATTAAATCCGAAATCTCTGTATCATGTACACTTTTATATTCCAATGGATTCAACAATTGATCCGGAATATTACAGCACGTTGTGTATATTCCAAAATTTGGCAACAAAGCAAATTTACAACTCTGATTTTACATCTTTGTATGCGGAAGTTCCTATTAGTACAAATCCTGTTCCTTTTGAAAAAGAGGTGAATCGGGATTCTGCTTTCAAAATTCAACTGCAGGATGGGATAATTCTTAAAACAATACAATCTGAGTATTTTTATTTCCAAGATAACACAGGAGAGATTATCCCGTCTGAATGGTCTTATAATCCTTCTATTCGGGAATTAACCATACGACCCGTATCTTTGCTAAAACCAGATACAAACTATGTTCTTTTCATCAAAGGGGGAAAGGATTCGTTTTTATCTACTAATCATCAAACTCTCTACACCGACTTACTTATTCCTTTTACTACTTCGAATTTACCTGAGATTGATATGCAGTATTCACGAAGTGAGTACATTTTCGAAGATGTGTCTGTGATAGACACTCCCCATACTACATTTAAGTTTAAAGAATTGCATGGTAATCCTGTTCGAGTTAATATCCTGCCAGGAGCACGATGGATTTCTTGTACTCCTGAGTCAATGGACAGCAGTGAGGGAACGATTGATATAACCCTAGATCCATTGTTTATGGTAGTTGGGAAAAATACTGGTTTTATTGAGGTCAAGTCCATTGCAGGTACACATATAATACGGGTTGAGGCAAACAGAAGAAGCGATAAGTATCCTACTATTCGGTTAGATTCTTATCCTTTACTTACATTTGAAGACTCTATCAGTATCACTGGAAAAACCGATGGATACAAAGTGTATGTAAAAGGAAATGAAATTGAAGTGGATTTAGATGGGAATTTCTCATTTCATTCTTCTCTGCATTATGGAATTAACTATATTCATATAGAAGCAAAGAACATGCGTGGGAAAAAATCCTCTTATCCATTGATGGTGATTAGACTAGAAAAAGAAGAGTAGGTTATAAGACTATTCTGGGAATTCGATCAGTTAGATTGCATAGAATTTCGTAAGGAATTGTGTTACCCCATTGTGCTACATCACTGACAGTGATGAGGCTGTCCCCTGATTGACCTATGAGAATTACTTTATCTCCAATAGTAGGAGAAGAGCAATCGGTTAGATCAATCATAAATTGGTTCATACAAACATTACCAATAATAGGATACATTGAGCCATTAACTATAACTTTACCCACATTGGACAAAGACAAAGGAATTCCATCTGCGTAACCAAGAGGGATAATGCCTAGTACTGTGTGTCGTGTAGTTTGAAATGTACGATTGTAGCTAATGTAGGAGTTTGGGGGAACTTCTTTTATGACACTTATATAGGATTCTAATGATAATACCGGTTTCCAATTTTTCTGATCTTGCTCTATAGGAGAGATTCCGTATAGAACAAGCCCGGGTCGAATTGCATTGAAATGATAAGAGGGAAAACGAATAACTGCTGCACTATTGGAAGTATGAATAAGATACTTGGATAGTTTGTCACCTGGAAGCGACTGAAGCATGTCTTCAAACAATTGAGTTTGTTTTTCGGTATAGGACGTATGAATATTTCCTGAATCTGCATAATGGGTACAAATACCTTGTATGGAAACAGAGTTGTTGTTTAATTTTTCAATAATGGAGGGAAGTTCTTTGGGGTAAAAACCAATTCTACCCATACCCGTGTCTACTTTTAAGTGAATTGGAATAGAGCGAGAACATTCTTGCTGTAAAAATGAGGAGAGTTCAATATGACTTCCTATTACAGGAATTAAATGATACTGATTTACACCAGAAAACTGATGATTTAGAAGAGGTCCAAAAATTAATATTGAAGAGTGAATTCCGTTTTCACGAAGTTGAATTCCTTCTTCAAGTGTAAAAACTCCAAAATGCTGAATGTCAGCTAATTCAAGTTTTTTTGCAATCGATATAATTCCATGTCCGTAAGCATTTGACTTAATCATTGCAATAATAGCTGTGTCAGGAGAAGTAAGAGATCGAATTCGATTCACATTAAAAAGTAAATTTTTGGTATTGATGAAAATGCGATTCATGGGTAGGGCATCTTCTGTGGAAGTAGAAAAATAATTATTATTAGCATTCATTGCACAATTTACCATAAGGACAAAGGTATCTGTAAAGGTCTATTTGTCAAGAAAAAGCTCTGATTTCAAAAAGAGGGCTTGACATTGAAAAGAGCGACAATATATTGTGTTCATGCAACTAAATAATGCAAAAAAAGTGCTGGCATTTTTTCTATGCACTTTTTTAACAACATTGGTTTCCATATCGGGAATGTGTTTTACTTCTTCTGTTAGTGCTTATTCTGAGATAAAAATTCTTCAACCTTCTCCGGGGGAAGTTGTATCAGGTTATGTTTCAGTGATAGTGAACCTGGAGAAAAAGGATCTTTCATTGTCTCTACATGTTATTAGCAAAGACGGTAATTGTGTCGAGTATTCCTTTTCCCAATCCCAGGGAAACTACGAATTAATGTTTAATTCTAAAGACTTTCAAAATGGAACACACTATCTATATATTGTTAATGATGAAGGAAAAGTTCCACTTGATTCCAAAGTAGTTTCTATTGTTATCGACAATACACAGCCTTCACTACAGGCAAAAATGTCTTCTTTGCTTGTTCGAAGTGGGACTCTTCAAACGATTACACTTGTTACAAACGGTTTATTACAAAGCGTTTGTGCAATAATTGATGATGATATTGAAATTCAGTTAAATGAGCGAGAAGAGGGAACAAAATGGGAAACGAGTTATTTTGTTCCTTACACCATGAATGAAGGGACACATTTAATAAAGATTGTCTGCAAAGACCAAAAAGGAACTTCAATTCAAACCGACCTACAGTTTATGGTTTGCAATTCGGAACCCTTTTTTACTTCTCCTTCTAGTGGACGTTCTACTTTGTCTGAATCGGTTGTGTTTGAAGGTTGTTTTAAACCCGGAGAGATTGTATATCTGTATCGAAATAGTTCCAATAGTAGCTCTCTTGTTGAATCCATACGAGCTGATTATCAGGGCAACTGGATTTCCCAACCCATAAAATTAACGGATGGGATGAATCACTTCTCTGTAAGTGCTCAGAAGAACGATAAACAGATACAGGTATTCCCTTCTCAAAATATTAGTTTACGGTATTATCAAAAAGGTCTTCTTGTGTTGAATTATCATGACATTGTCGAAGAGGGCAATGTATTTTCACGAACTCCAGATCAGTTTAAAGCAGATATGGATTACTTGCTAGATAACGGATTTAACTTTGTTACTCCAACTCTTTATTTAAGCCACATTGAAGGAAAAGCAGAATTACCTTCAAAACCAGTCCTTATTACTTTTGATGATGGATTAAGTGGAGCCTATAAATATGCGTACCCCATTTTAAAAGAGAGAGGAATTGAAGGATTCTTTTTCTTGTTAGTTAGTAGAGTGAGTACTTCTGATCATTATGTAACGTGGGAACAATGTGTAGAAATGCAATCTTCAAGAGTTTTTAGCATGGAGTCACATACAATGAATTCCCACTATTTTGTAGACGATCATGAGGGTAGGCATGCGGCTCTTATTAGTAGATTACCTTTACCCGATGGAACAGTCGAAACTAGCGAACAGTATTTGGCTAGAGTTTCGGAAGATCTTCTTTTATCAAAACAAATTATTGAAGAAAAAATTCAGAAAACTGTTAATTTTCTTGCCATTCCCTTTGGCTATGGAAATGATGATTTAAATAAAATTGTTAGAAATGCTGGATATAAAGGTACATTTAATTCTGGTGGTGGGATTAATTCCCTGCCATTAAAAAATGGATGGAGTGTAAAGCGAATTACGGTTCGTAAAAACGATATATTATCTAAAATTCTTTTCTAGGAGGAGATTTTGAAATTATTGGAATACCAAGCTAAGGAAGTATTCAGAAATGCTGGAATTTTAACCCCTACCGAACGAATGGTCAAAAATGTGCAAGACGCCGTGGAAGTTGCTGCCACTGAAGTACATTATCCATGTGTTGTAAAAGCTCAGGTTCCTGTGGGTGGAAGAGGAAAAGCCGGTGGTGTAAAACTAGTCAAAAATGAAGATGAGCTCAAAGAAGCTGCCTCTGCAATACTAGGAATGGATATTAAGGGTTGTATTGTCGATAAGGTTCTTATATCGCAAGCAGTTCCAATCCAAAACGAATACTATGTAAGTGTTGTATTACACAGAGCTTCTAAAAAACCTATGGTGATTATATCTCCTTCTGGTGGAGTGGATATTGAGGAAATAAGCAGAACTCATCCTGAAATGATATTCAAAGAAGAATACGACATGATCTTTGGATTCAAAGACTACAGCCTGCGTAAGAGATACAACAAAGTGTTTGCAAATCAGGAGCAAAAAGTTTCGTATGCTAATTTCAAATCATTCCTCGAGCAACTTGTAAAAACCTATTTTGACAATCATGCAACTTTAGTCGAAATCAATCCTTTAATTATTCATGATAATCAATGTATGGCATTGGATGCGAAAATTTTACTAGATGACAATGGATTAGATTTACATCCAACTTTTTCCAAGTATGTTGAAGAGAATGCTGAAGAAACAGAACAAGAAAAAATGGCACGTGAAGCAAACGTAACCTACATATCTTTGGATGGAGATATTGCCTGCATGGTAAATGGTGCTGGTTTAGCAATGGCCACTATGGATACAATTAAATATTTTGGGGGTAGCCCAGCTAATTTTCTTGACATCGGTGGTAGTTCCAACCCCGAAAAAGTGGTAAATGCACTGAGAATTATTACTTCGAACAAAAAGGTGAAAGCGATTCTCATTAATATTTTTGGTGGAATTACACGGTGTGATGACATTGCAAATGGTTTTAAACAAGGAATTGAAAAAGTCAAACTAGATCTTCCCATATCCTGTCGAATTGTTGGAACCAATGACAAAGAAGCTATTGCTATTATGGAAAGCATCAATATACCTGTCACTACAGATATGGACACCGCTGTCGAAAAAGTAGTTAAACAAGCAAAGGAGAATCATTAATGAGTATTCTGATCGATGAAAAATCCCGGGTTGTTGTACAAGGTATTACGGGAAGAGATGGTTCTTTCCATGCCGAACAAATGATTCAATATGGAACCAATGTTGTAGGTGGTGTTACACCAGGTAAGGGCGGTCAGTCGATACTAGGAGTTCCGGTTTTTGATTCTGTAAAAGATGCAGTTTCAGAAGCAGAAGCTGATACATCTATCATAATGGTTCCTGCGAAATTTGCTTCCGACGCGATAATCGAAGCAGCGGATGCGGGTATTAGACTGGTGGTGTGTATTACAGAGGGAATTCCTGTTAACCAAATGATTAAAGTGCAAGCTTATCTGGCTACCAAACCCGATACAAGACTAATTGGCCCCAATTGTCCTGGTTTAATTTCTCCTGGAAAAAGTAAAGTAGGAATTCTTCCTGGACATATATTTAAGCAGGGGAATGTGGGAGTTGTTTCACGAAGTGGAACCCTAACATACGAAATAGTATATAGTTTAACTAGCAAAGGGTTAGGTGAATCAACCTGCATTGGTATTGGTGGAGATCCTATTATCGGAACTCACTTTATTGACACCCTAGAGATGTTTAATAATGACCCACAAACTGAATCGATCGTTCTTATTGGTGAAATTGGTGGAGATGCAGAAGAAAAAGCAGCTCAGTATATTAAAGAGAACATAAAAAAGAACGTAGTTGCTTTTATTGCTGGTGTAACTGCTCCTGCCGAAAAAAGAATGGGTCATGCCGGAGCCATTATTTCCCAAGGAATGGGAACCGCTGAAAGCAAAGTAAAAGCATTAGAAAAGGTGGGTGTGAAAGTGGCCCCAATTCCCTCAAAAATTGCGGATCTTTTGCGATGAAAGCAACAATTTTAGGAGCTTCTGATAGTGGTACACAGGATCTGTTTGACATTGTAACAGGAGGCTCTGTTTCAAAACACAAAAACAAACTCATTGGAACAGCGAATGTGCCAGACAATAGAGTAGATATCCTTTCCGCAAAATTTAAACCCAAGAAAACAACTTATACCCAGTTACAGTTTTTATCTACGCAACTGGAACCTGTATTTCCTTATGAAGATTTACGAGCATCTGATTTGTTTATCTTTTTACTGAAGGCACATGCTTCTTATGAGGGAGATGAATTCGATGTGAAGAAATCATACGAAGATATTGATATGATTTTACGATTAAAAGATGTAGAGATTTTGGAACGTTTCATTGAGAGACACAAAAAAGATCCAAAAGCAAAAAAAGAAGTAGAGGAGTGTGCAACCCTTGCTTCCTGTATAGAAAATGGAGAAACTGTGCAACCACAAATGCTACGGTCCGATGTGGTAAAAAATTTAGGTCTAAATTCAATCATTCCAAGAATTGTTGTTTTAAATGTCGACGAGAGCGGGATACACGAAAGCACACAACAAGAGAAAGTTTTTCAATCTGAGTATCCTAACTTGAAGTACATAAAAATCTGTATTCAACTTGAAAAAGAAATTTGTTCTTTAGACAAAGAAGATCAGCAAGAACTCTTTGATGAGTATAAGATAACTGAACCTGGTTTGAATTCTCTAATTAATGCAACCTATCAACTGCTTGGCTTGGCAACATTTTTTACTGTTGGAGAAGATGAAGTACGAGCATGGACAATGCGACAAAATAGTCCTGCTTTAGAAGCAGCTGGGAAGATTCATACGGATATTCAAAAAGGTTTTATTCGAGCTGAAATTGTTCATTACCAAGATTTTGTTCAGCACAATTTTTCTTTCAAAGAATGTAAAGAAAACGGATGTTTCTATCTGGAAGGAAAAGAGTATGTTGTCCAAGATGGTGATATCATGCATGTACGCTTTAACATTTAGGCATTTGAATGAGTAATACATTTGTATTGACAAATATTTCTGAGTGTATTGTTCCCCAGAGCTGTAACGGAAAACCCAGAGCAGGGATAAAACAGAAGGAGCTCCTTCGAATTCCTCATGCTTACATTGCCGTTGAAGATGGCATTATACAAGATTTTGGATCAATGGAAGATATGGATTCAAAGTGGAAAGAGTTTCCAGTAAAAGATGCTGGAAACCGACTTGTTATGCCAGGTTTTGTTGACCCTCATACACACCTTGTTTTTGCTGGAAATCGAGCTAGGGAGTATGTAGCCCGATTAACAGGTGAAGATTATTTATCCATTCTATCTTCTGGCGGGGGAATTCTGGAAACCGTTCAAGCAGTTCGTAATGCAAGCGTAGAAGAGTTAACTCAGAACACGATACACTATATCCATGAATGTCTGTGCTATGGAACTACTGCCTTTGAGATCAAAAGTGGATATGGTTTAGACCTGGAAAATGAAATAAAAATGCTTCAAGCAGCAACAAGTGCTTTACATCAGTGTGGGGTGTGTGGAACAAGAACTCTATTGGCTGCCCATGCTTTTCCTCCTGAATACAAAAACGATCGGGATGGATACGTAGAACTTATTAATAGTGAAATTACTCCTGCAGTAGCTCAGAAAAAACTGGCAGAGAATATCGATGTATTCTGTGAAAAGGGTGTGTTTGACGTGCAGCAGTCATCTTCCATTCTGGAATGTGGAATTAAGAATGGATTGCGTCCCAAGATGCATGTAGATGAGTTTGAATCTCTTGGAGGTTTGTCGCTAGGTGCGAAGTTGAAAATTCTATCGGCTGATCACTTAATGGTTTCGGATCCAAAGGAATATGCTGCTTTTCGAGAAGCTGGTTCTATCGGTGTTGTTTTACCTGGTACCTGTCTGGGGATGGTCGAAGATGAAATGAATCGGACCTATGCCAGAAATCTTATGGATGCCGATATACCTGTTGCAATTGGCACCGATTTTAATCCAGGAACGTGCATGTGTAATTCGATGCAAATGATGATTGAAATTGCAATCCTTGTGCTTGGATTTACAGTTGAAGAGGCAATTAACGCTGCTACCGTGAATGCTTCCTTTGCGAGTGGTTTACAACACTGCACCGGTATGATAGAAAAAGGACTACGGGCAGATTTATTGATTCTTTCCATTCATAAGTTAGAAGAATTTCCGTATCGTTTTGGGTTGAATAAAGTTACAAGACTGTTACTCAATGGGTTTGATTTTCCCTGTTGATTGAAGTATTATTTTGAAAAACTTTCGCAAGAATTATTAATTAAGGATTTTTATGTTTTATTATTTTATTGTAATCCAAGGGGGTTTTGATGAAACAACGAGTATATAAATATCTCAGTGTTGCCTTATCTGTTATAATGCTATGCAGTATTTTTATGGTTTCCAAACCAAATAGTGCTTCAGCAATTAAGAATTTTTACATGTCTGTTCAGCCACGTAAGGTTGCTACAAGAGCAACTTACAAATTCAATGTTACTATTGAAAAAAGATTAAAAGTACACGAACCAATTACATTGGTTTGGCCAGCTGGAACAATTATTGATCCACCCATCCCAAAAGACGAAAAGAAAAGAAAAGAACGTTTAACTCAAATTATTGAATCCATGTCAATTGGTTTATCTCCTTGCTCTGCTTGTCAAGGATTACCCAAAATTGAATCAACCCCCGACGGTGGAATATCCTTAACGTTTAATACTCATATCGAATTAAACCCGGCAATTGAAGGATACAGTGATATTGTTGTAACTGTTCCTGACACCTGCGGATTTGTCACTCCACCCGAACCAGGTGAATATGTCTGGAAATTTTCTACTGGTGCAGAACCTTCATTGGTTTCTTCAAAACCATTTGAAATTGTTACCAGCGCCATTGGCGTACCAGAAGGAATGCCAGTAGTAGAAGTGAAACCTTCCTCTTTCCGTGCCAACGCTTCCTACAAAATTGGTTTCAACGTAGGACGAGGCGGATGGCTTCGTGAAGGAGACGGAAGAATTCGAATTAAATTTCCTGAAGGAACCGAGTTAACTAAAACCGATATCAAAGAGAAAAATATTTTAGTTAATGGAAAACCTTTAACTAACCCACCTTTAGCTGTTAGAAATCAATTTACATTCATTACCCCTGTTGAAATACCTGATAGCGGTCGAATTGAAGTTTTTATTGATGAAGGCGCTGGTGTTGTTAATCCACCAAAGCCCGGAGAATATGTAGTTGAAGTTTCCACTATTCCAGCTGACAAAGAATGGGTACAATCTGCTCCTTATCTTATTGAAAAAGGTGGAGCTTTGTTAAAAATCGTACCTGCCAAAGTAAATAAGAAAGCACAGTATTCTTTCTCCTTTATTTTGGAAGCTGGACAGAATCTTTCCAAAAGCGGAAAAATTGATGTCAAATTCCCAGAAGGAACAACAATCCCCGCTAGCCTAAGTGCATCTCAAATCTTGGTTGGTGGAAAACCAGTCAGTTCTGTTGAAGCCAACGGTCTCGAATTAGTTTTAACCTCTGCCGTTGCTGTAGCAGAAGAGAATGCGGTGGATGTTGTATTCAAAGCTGAAGCCGGTATTGTTAATACAAAAGAACCAGGCGAAGTGAAACTCGGTTATAGAGTTGATGGAGCCGGTGACTATTTAATGACCACAGGTGTTGAATTAATCGAATCCCGATTAGAGTTAGTAGACGTTGAAAACGAACCAAAGAATGCCCATTCCATTACCTCTTGGACTATCAAAGGAACAGTAGGTGATAACGGAGCATTGAAAAAGGGTGATAATCTAACCATCATCTTCCCCGAAAATACAGATATGCCAGAATCGATTAAAGCTGGTACTGCTACCATTAATGAAGTAGAAGTTTCAAAAATGGAAGTGAAAGGTACTTCTGTTTTATTCTTTGTACCAAAAGACATTGCTGGTGGTGGCGAATTTATCCTTAACACAACACTAGAAGCAGGCTTAAGAAATCCATCCGACGAAAAAGTTGGATACATTTTACAGGCAACTTCCAATAAAGAAGATGTCACGGTAGATTCTCCAACATTTTATACAACTCCAAAATTGCCCGAATCTTCCTATAAAATTTCTGGTGGAGAAAAAGGCGAAAACGGTTGGTACTTGAAACCACCTATCGTTAGCTTCTCTTGTGATGATCCATCTGCAGTTATTAAACTTTTCTGGGATGACAAAGACAATCAGATCATTACTTATGGTGGTGATCCAAAACCATTGGATGTTGGACAGTATGAATCCAGAATTACTTATTGGGCCGAATCAATTACTGGTATTGAACCCCGTAAATCTTTTGTAGTTAAAGTTGACACCGTTTTACCAGAAGTAGTAATGATTAACCCTGAAGAACGTAGTACTGTTACCACAGAACCAACAATCAAGGTTGAAGGTAGAACTACACTAATTAAAACAATACGTTTTGGGGTTGATTCCTTAGAATACGATCAAATTGCATTCATCAATGGAGAAAAAGTTACTGTGAATCCAGACGATGGCTATTTCTCAAAAATGATAGATTTGAAACAAGGTACAAACAATATCTTAGTTTTATGTAAAGACGAAGCGGGTCACAAAAAAGAACTCGAATACGAAGTAGTATACGATACCGAACCACCTACTATTGATGTAACCTATCCAGAAGAAGGTAGCACAGTAACAAAGAGACGTTTTGAAATAACAGGTAAAACAGACCCAACCGCTCAGTTAACCATTAACGGTGAATTTGTTTATTTAGAAACAGATGGTAGTTTTGCACATGAAATGACTCCCAGAAAATTTGGTAAAATGACCTTGAAGTTTGAAGCAATTGACCCTGTTGGTAACGTTACCAAAGAAGAGATTAACTTCACATTTGGCTATACAATTAAACTGGTTATTGGAAAGAAAAGGGCTAGTGTGAATGGTGAAACACAAGATCTTTCCATGGCTCCTATTATCCAGAATGGTCGAACTTTAGTACCATTTGGTTTTATTGCCAGAGCTCTTGGTGCTGTACCAGATGTTGGATATGATCCAAAAACCAAATTAGTTACAACAGTCTCATTAGAACTTGATGGTACAAAAGTTGTATTAACCATTGGAAGTGATATTGCAAAAGTCAATGGAAAAGACTTGAAAATGGATGTTGCTTGTCAGATAATAAGTGGTAATACTATGGTGCCTGTCCGATTTGTTACCGAAAGCTTAGGTGCAGATATTGGATGGGAAGGTAAATCCCAAACCATTACCATAACGTATCCAAAATTATAGATTAAACCGGAGGCGGTGTATGAACAAAAAAGTAAAACGATGTATCAGCATAGCATTTGTATGTGTTTTCACATTCCTAATTGTCTTTACAGGATATAAACCTGCATACAGAGTTTATGCTGCTGATGAAGATTTTACACCGTCTCCTTCTCCTGTTATTGTTGAACAGTTCACAGGTGGTTGGTGTGGTGCTTGTCCTATTGCTAGTGCTTCTATAGACTATTGTGATAGAGTTTTTAACAGAGAATCAGATGTTTTTGTAAGTTTAGCATACCATTATCGTGATGTTCTGGCTACCTCTGAAACTACCCAAAGGAATGAATATTACAATGTTAATCAGTATCCTACGGTATATGTAGAAGGCGTTGAGAAAATGGGATGGGGAAATAGTTTCAGTGAAATTATGGGAATATATCAAAACACCATTGAGCAATGTGCTGCTCAAAAATTTAGGCTTGCCGACATACAACTCAAAGCTGATTTTGATTCTCATAGTTTTCAAGTTAAGGTAAAAGCTAGACAGGATTTTGGTAAACGTAAGATTAGTATAATGGCTGCTATATACGAAGATTGGGTGAATATAAGCATGGCCAACGGATCTCGTTTTCATCACAATGCGGTCAGAAAAATGCCTTATGGGTCTAAAGGGAAACCAATTAGATTAAAAGAAGGACAGATTTACGACGAAACACGTAAATTTGTATTGAATACTAATTCTTCTGAACAATGTGGAGTTGTTGTATTTTTACAAGACCAAGATAGTAAAGAAATTGTTGGATCAGCAATGTATAAGTTTTCTACCACCCCAAAATCTCTGTTTTATTGGAATATTCCTCAAACTGGAGTTCAAGAGAAAAAAACATGCTTAGATGTGATGACTTTTAAAGTCGATAATGCTACCAAACTGAAAAAGATGTTTATAAGCCTTGAAGTTTTTGATGAGTATTTTTCACTTGAGGATGCATTACTTCCAGAATCTTTAAAAGGGAAAGCGACTCTTGACTTTAATTCTAGTAAGAGCGAGATTACGATCGAATTTAATTCTCCTTTTTCAGGTTCAACCGATCTTTTTATCCTTTTGATAAATTTTAAAAAAGATACCGGAGACCAGGTTGTATTTTTCCCTTTAAATCAATTTATTGCTGTTGATGAAAGCAATAATAGCTTATACTATGGCTTAATCGATATGACCATTTTTTCAGCGATAAAAGTAATACCAAATCCATTTGATTTGGATGGGAATAGTTCTGTGAATACTGATGATGTATCTTTTTTTGTAAAAACATTTGGAACCGAACGTGGTGATAAAGGTTTTGAAAAAATCTGCGATTTTAATGGAGATCGCAGAATTGACTTGGAAGATCTGAATGCACTAATGCTGAATGAGGACTGGAGAATTAGAGAACAGTTCGAAGCTAAGTAGTATATAGAATTACAGCAACGGCATATTCTTTTTCATGAGAAATGCTAACCTGTAACTGATCAGAACCTATATCTGATCTATTTGTTTTGACAATAGGCCTGCCTTCTTGATCGTGAAGAATTTCGATATCATGGAAGGCAGGTTTTTTTATTGTTTTACTAACTGCTTTAATATATGCTTCTTTGGAAGCGAATTTACCCGCAAGAGTCTCTTCAAAATTTTTTTTCTTCTTTGCATCGTCCCATTCGTCAGAACTCCCAACGAATTGTATCCACCATTTTTCTCCAAAATCCATACATAGTTTTTTTATTCGGTCAATTTTTACAATGTCAATACCAATATTCATATTTTGTTTCTCCACCGACTATTTTCTTTTGCTTTTTAGAACATTATATTATATACTAAATGTTTGTTAAATTGATTTTTTTTTAGATACGGTTATTGCAGGGATACTATGGTTATTTGTAGCCTTGTGATTGTATTTCACATGGTATTAAGGAGTATATTGTGTCACAACAATCATTTACAATAAGGGATTTGAACAAAATTAAGCAGGACTTTAATGCCCCGGACTTGCTTGATATGCAGAGACATTCCTTTGACTGGCTAGTTGAAAACGGTATACAAGAATTACTGGATGAATTTGAAGATACCGATTCCAATTACGAAAGTGGAAAGGTTCTTGTTCGATTTTTGGGTTACGAGGTTACTAAACCCAAATACTCCCCGGCAGAGTGTAAAGTAAAAGGTAAAACCTATAACGGTGAGTTAACGTTATCTATACGATTAACGAATACTGAATTAGGTGAGGAAATTCACTTGCAAGATAAAAATAAGAGAATAGCAGTAGGTGATTTTCCATACATGACTCCAACAGGCTCTTTCATTATCAATGGAGTAGAACGAGTCGTTGTGGGCCAGCTTACACGATCTCCCGGTGTTTATTTCGAGCAGAATGTTTCTGTTAAAACCGGAGAGCCAGTATACAAAGCCACAATTATTCCCGATAGAGGTTCTTGGATAGAATTTGAAACAACTGAAACCGGAATTATATATGTATATCTAGACAAACGAAGCAAAAAACTCCCTGCAACTGTTGTACTCCGTGCAATGGGCTTAACCGATGAAGAATTAAAAGAAGTTCTCAAAGATGATACTGTTGTTGATCTTCGAGTTAATTCAAAAGAATATTTTGATGCCGTTGGCAAAAAACTGTATGATGACATTTACGATTTGCAAACGGGAGAAGATTTATACAAAAAAGGAACCATTCTAACACTAGATATTCTTCAAGATATAGCAAAAACAAATATTCCTAAAATTCACATTTATGATAGAGCATTGTCTCGATTCGCACAGGCTACTCTTGAAGAAGATAGTTCCACGGATGAAGAATCAGCCAAAAAATTAATCTTTATGAAATTGCGACCTGGAGAACGTTATACTAAAGAAAATGCCGACATTCAGTTTAAACAAGTTTTAACAGATCCCCGTCGAAATGACTTAGGGGAAGTAGGTCGCTATAAAATTAACAAAAAACTAGATGTCGATACTGATAGTAGAACTATCACGAGAGAAGATCTTGTTAAGCTTGTACAGTATTTTGCCAAAATAGAGCATAATACAGGACAGACTGATAACCGTGATCATCTGGGAAATAAGCGTTTACGTCTTGTGGGTGAATTGCTTAAGAACAGTATGCGAATTGGTCTTCATCGAGTGATGAAAAATACATATGAAAAAATATCTGTAACTCCCTGGGAAGAAATTCACAAACATACTTCCAGCATTATTAATCCTCGACCACTAGCAGCAGCTATAAAAGAATTCTTTAGCATGGGTCAATTATCCCAGTTTATGGACGAAACAAATCCAATTGCTTCCTTGACGCATAAAAGAAGGATTTCTGCTTTAGGTCCTGGAGGGCTTCATCGAGAAAGAGCAGGCGCTGAAGTACGAGACGTTCACCACTCTCATTATGGTCGTATCTGTCCTATTGAAACACCAGAAGGTGAAAACGTAGGATTGATAAACTCATTATCTGTCTATTCAAAGGTAGATGATCGTGGTTTCATTATTGCAACCTATCGAACGGTAGAAAATTGTAAGGTAAGTGACCAAACCATTACAATTACTGCAGATGATGAAGAAGATAAATACATTGCACAGTTTAACACACCTTTAGATAAGGACGGTACTATTCTTACTGACTATGTCTTGTGTCGACATGGTGATATCTATGAGCAAGTACCAAAAGAAAAAGTAAATCTTTTTGACATTTCTCCATTACAAGTATTTTCTGCTTCTGCGGGTTTGATATCCTTCCTTGAACACGACGATGCTAACCGAGCATTAATGGGATGTAACATGCAGCACCAGGCAGTTCCTTTAATTAAACCGGAAATTCCTTTTGCAGGAACAGGATTAGAAGAGAAAGTTGCTGTTGACTCAGGCGCAGTAGAACTAGCTCATACAGAAGGTATTGTTTCTTATGTAGATTCAGAGAAGATTCAAATTTCTTCTTCTGGAAATGGTTCGGAGAAAATATCAATAGGTTCTTTCAATACCTCCCTACTTGACAAAGTATTAGCAGAGAATATACCTGGAATTGCCTCTATTGGAGAGACGATAAATGGTAATTTACTACACAAGATCTTTTACAGTGGTAAAAAAACCTTTGCATACACGGATACAGATGTGTTTGAAAATATCGACTTAGCCGAATTGGTTATTTATGAAAAAAATGAGGCTCTTCTGGGTCGAAGGATTGTAGAAGATGTACTTACTTCAAAGAATAAAATTTTATTCAATGCTGGGAAAGAAGTTTCAAAAGGAATAATGGATCGACTGATTGGTGCTAAGATATCTTCTGTTGTTGTAGAAGGATTAATGGGAGGAACTGAAGAGTTACCCGTTTTCGAAGTGAAGTATGTACATAAAGACAATATTCCTATTGATCGAATTTTAGTTCATTCTGAACCATACTTCGAAGATATTGAGTACGGTCGACAAATTTCACCTACATTGTTTTCTTCCTTAAAAGAAAAAAACGTTCGAAAAATTGTTTTAGTGTCCACCGAGGATTTAAAACATGCAACACCTTTTGTTTTTAATCCAAAACTACACAGAACGAATGTGCTAGCAAACACCGTGTTTGTGGGTGGGAAGAGCATTGCCGAAAAAGATAATGTTGTTACCCGAGAAATGTTGATAGATTTTGTAAAGAAAGACATTGAAACCGTTGAAATTTATAAAACAACCAGTATTCCTTTAACTAAATTCCGGAGAACGAATCAGGATACTGTTGTAAATAAGTATCCACTTGTTACCCAAGCGGATGTCCTTACTGAAAAGACACCCATTATTAATGGAGAAGCGTGTGACAGAGGAAGATTGGCATTAGGTCAGAATTTACTTACTGCCTATGCTCCTTGGCGTGGGTCTAACTACCAGGATGCTATTGTACTTAGCCAACGGTTAGTTGAAGATGATACGCTTACTTCAATTCATATTAAAGAGCATAAAGTACAGGTTCGGGACACGAAAGTCGGACCACAAGAAATTACTCGAGATATTCCAAATGTTCCTGAAGACCAGCTTCGCAATTTAGATGAAGACGGGATTATTCGTGTTGGAACAGAAGTGGGACCGAACGATATATTGGTAGGTAAAATTACACCTAAAGCGGAAAGTGAATTCACCCCAGAAATGAAACTCTGGCGTGCAATGTTTGATAAAAAAGGACAGGATGTAAAAGATTCTTCTCTTCGAGTTCCCCCTGGAGACAGAGGCACCGTTATTGATGTTCAAGTTTTATCCAGAGAAGAAGAAGAAAATCTTCCCATTGGTGTAAACAAAATCGTCAAGGTGTATATTGGCGAAAAACGAAAAATTCAGATTGGGGATAAACTTTCAGGACGACATGGTAACAAGGGAGTTATATCAAAAATTCTTCCTGTTGAAGACATGCCTTATCTTGAAGATGGAACCCCTGTGGATATTGTATTAAATCCTCTTGGTGTCCCTTCACGAATGAATGTGGGACAGATTTTGGAATGTCTTTTAGGGATTATTGCAAATAGTTCAACGGCTTATTGTGTGAGTACTCCTTTTGCCGGAATTAATCCTGACGAATTGTTAGAAATGCTAGAAGACGACAACACAACCGACCATGGGAAACGAAAACTATTTGATGGCTATACGGGAGAACAATTCGAACGACCCGTAACCGTTGGTTATTCCTATATTATGAAATTAAACCACATGGTTGAAGATAAGATCCATGCACGTTCCATTGGACCATATGCCTTAATTACCCAACAACCATTGGGTGGTAAAGCACAGTTTGGTGGACAGCGATTTGGTGAAATGGAAGTCTGGGCATTGGAAGCATATGGAGCTGCCTATACTCTGAACGAAATGCTAACCATTAAGTCGGATGATACCGAAGGTAGAGTCCGAGCCTATGAATCCATCTGTAATCGAGATTTAATCCAACCTAGCAGTAATCCTGAATCCTTTAACGTTATCATTAACGAATTGAAAGGATTGGGTATCAAAATGGAAGTAGTTGAAGATTCGGATATCGAAGAAGACCAATTAGAATTAACTCTTTCGGATGAAGGAATATCTGAAGCAACTACCGAGGCTCTCGATGCTGACTTTGAAAAATTTATGAGCGAAGATTTGGGTTTTGATAGCGATATGTCAAATGATAACGAGTCTGAGAATCAAGAAGATGCAGACGAAATTAATTCCAAGGAGGATCATGAATGAAGCTGTATGAAGCAAAAGACATCCGTAACGTAGTTTTAGCAGGGCATGGTGGAGTAGGTAAAACTACAATTGTTGAAGCGATTGCCTACAACAACAAGGTTACGGATCGATTTGGAAAAGTACTTGATGGAAATACCGTTTCGGATTTTGAACCAGAAGAAACCAATCGCAAGATTTCTCTCAGTCTTTCCTTAATTCCAATTGAATATAATGGATTGAAAATCAATTTACTCGATTCTCCCGGTTATTTTGATTTTGTCGGCGAAGTCAAATCTGCAATGAAGGTTGCAGATAGTGCTCTGCTGGTTGTTGATGTCGTGTCTGGTCATCAGGCAGGTACAGAAAAAACATTCCAGTATGCTCAAGAAAACAATCTTCCTATTGCTTTCATAGTGAATAAGCTTGATAGAGAAAATATTAATGTGCAAGAATGTGTTTCCAATATCCAGGAAAAATATGGTGATAATGCTGTATCAGTTCAAATTCCTCATTTTGTAAACAAAGAGTTTAAAGGAATTGTTGATATTATCCATAAAACCTATGTTACTCTTGATGGTAAAAAAGGAGATATTCCTGCTGATCTTACCGATGAAGTAAACTCCACTTATGATTCACTTCTTGAATCTGTTATTGAAATTGATGATGCTATTGTAGAAAAGTATCTTGGTGGAGAAGAAGTATCACAAGATGAGTTTTTATCCTGCCTAAAAAAATCAATTATCGCTGGAACCTTCCATCCAATTTTATTTTCTGCTGCATTGCAAAATCAGGGAGCAAAACTAATTTTAGATTTTATTTGCACTTATATGCCAAGTCCGGCAGATAAAGGGAATGTTGAAGTATCCAAAGAAGATGGTTCCACCGAAGAACTTTCATTTGACAAAAATGGTCCATTGGGTGCATTGGTTTTTAAAACTATGACCGACCCATACGTTGGAAGAATTTCTTTAGTAAAAGTTTTTTCTGGAGATTTAACTAGTTCTTCTAAGCTGTACAATACCGCACAAGAGAAAACGGACAAAATTGGACAAATTGCTACGTTTGTTGGGAAAAATGAAGTGAGTATTGATAGAATACCAGCTGGCGATATTGGCGCTATAACAAAACTGGGTTTGACAAAAACAGGTGATACTTTAACCAATCCAGATCATCCATTTACAATTCCATGGATTCAACTTCCAATTCCAAATGCAAGAATGTCCATTAAAGCTGGAAAAAAATCAGATGAAGATAAACTTGGCTCTGTCCTTCCAAAGATTCAAGAAGACGATATCAGTATCATAATTGAACGTGATTCAGACACCTATGAAACTATTATACGCGGAATGGGAAACACTCATTTACAAGTAGCAATGGAAAAGGCAAAAAGAAAATTTGGTGTTACATTTCTGTTGGAAGAACCAAAAATTGCCTATAAAGAAACCATTAGAAAATCTGTAAAAGTAGAAGGAAAACACAAAAAACAATCTGGTGGTCATGGTCAGTTTGGTCACTGTTATTTAGAAATTTCTCCTTCTCCCAGAGGAGAACAATTTGAATTTGAAAACAAGATTTTTGGTGGAGCGATTCCAAAAACATATGTTCCGGCTGTTGAAAAAGGTGTAAAAGAAGCCATGCAGCACGGTCTTTTAGCAGGTTATCCTGTAGTAGATCTTAAGGTGACTGTGTATGATGGATCATATCACCCCGTAGATTCTTCCGAACAAGCTTTCAAAATGGCTGGATCAATTGCCTTAAAGAAAGCACTGGATCAAGGAGAATCTATTTTACTAGAGCCGATCATGTCCTTGTTGATTTACGTACCTGAAGAAGCAATGGGTTCTGTTATTGATGACATGAATTCTAAACGAGGACGAATAATGAGTATGAACGTTGCTGAAATGAAAGGTTGGCAAGTAATTGAAGCACAAGCCCCATTAAATGAACTTGCTAATTACATTACAACCATCAATTCAATATCTGGAGCTCGTGGTTATTACACACAAGAATTTTCACATTATGAAGAAGCTCCACCAAAAGTTGTACAAAAAGTTGTTGAACAAGCCAAAAAAGAAGAAGAAGCTTCATAATATGATTCGAACACTACCTATATACGAAGGGGGTTCTCGTTTTGAACAATAAACAAACCCAAAATAAAACACAAAAGAAACCAAGTGTAACTGATTACGAAGCCATATCAATTCATTTAGCGAGTGCTGATGAAATAAATGGTTGGAGTAGGGGTGAAGTAAAGAAATCAGAAACCATTAGTTATAGAAACTTCAAACCTGAACCAGATGGATTATTTTGTGAAAGAATTTTTGGACCCTACAAAGATTACGAATGTCGATGTGGGAAATACAAAGGAAAACGATACGAAGGTGTTATATGTGACCGATGCGGGGTAGAAGTTACACGTTCATCCGTTCGAAGAGAGCGAATGGGACATATTTCTCTTGCTGCACCTGTTATTCATATTTGGTATTTAAAAACGGTTCCCTTCGTTGCTCTTCTGTTAAACATGACATCGAAAGCTCTTCAAGAAGTAATCTATTTCGTTAAGTATATTGTTATTGATCCAGGTGATACAGATTTCAAAAAATGTGATGTAATTCGAGATGAAGAATATCACAAAGCTCTTGATGAAGGACATAAGTTTAAAGCAGGAAAAGGAGCTGAATCTGTTCGGGTATTGTTAGATGAGATTAATCTTGAAGCTTTACGTGATGAACTTCAGGGACAGATGGACACTACTTCACAGCAGAAAAAAGCGAAGCTGGTGAAAAGATTAAATGCAGTACAAGCTTTTCTTTCTACTGAGAGAAAACCCAGCGACATGATTATGTCTGTTATTCCCGTTATTCCTCCTGATTTACGTCCTTTACTTCAACTGGACGGAGGTCGATTTGCTACATCCGATTTAAATACTTTGTATCAAAGAGTAATCAACAGAAATAGCCGTTTGTCTAAATTGTTAGATGTAAGTGCACCAGACATTATGGTCCAAAACGAAAAACGTATGTTACAAGAAGCGGTCGATGCTTTGTTTGATAACAGTAAACGTTCTCGACCTGTTTTAGGAACGGGAAACCGTCCTTTACGTTCCCTTTCCGATATCTTAAAAGGGAAAGAAGGACGATTCAGACAGAATTTATTGGGGAAACGTGTCGATTTTTCTGGTCGATCTGTCATTGTTGTAAATCCTGAACTTCGATTAGACGAGTGTGGTCTTCCCAAAGAAATGGTTTTAGAATTGTTTAAACCATTTGTTATGGAACGACTTACAAAAAAAGGATTAGCACAGAGTTTACGATCAGCTAAACTAAAAATCGAAAAATTTGATCCGGTTGTTTGGGGTGTTTTAGATGAAGTAATTCAAGGACATCCTGTATTGCTGAACCGAGCACCTACCCTACACAGACTTGGTGTAGAAGGATTTAAGGTAACTATTTGTGAAGGAAAGGCAATTCAAATTCCACCACTAGTATGTCCTCCATTTAATGCTGACTTTGATGGTGACCAGATGGCTGTACACGTACCTTTATCCACACCTGCCATTATTGAAACTGAAACCCTTATGATGTCGAGTCGAAACCTAATGTCCCCTGCTAGTGGATTACCAAACATGGCGCCTATCCATGACGTTGTTCTTGGATCCTATTACTTAACACTGGATTTAGAAGATTTTAAATACAAAAAACACGATAAAGATTTTGTTTTCCATTCTCTTGATGAAGTTAAAATTGCTCTAGATTACAAACAGGTAGAAGTGCACGATAGAATTAGAGTACTATTGGATGGTGAGTTAATTAAAACAACCGTAGGTCGAACTATTTTCAATATTCATCTCCGAAAACTACTTGAAAAACTAAACCATGATCCTTCCGAACTTAAATTTATAAATGAGCCATTAACATCAAAGAAGTTAAAATTAATTATTACTAAATTCTATCATCAGTTTGGAGAAGAAATTACAGTAGAATTTTTAGAGAAGATCAAACAATTGGGTTTCTACTACTCCACTCTACCTGGTATTACAGTTGGAATTGACGATATGGTTGAGTCACCACAATTACATGAGAGAATCCATACTGCTGAACAAACTGAAATTAAGCTCAAAGAAGCCTATGCAAATGGGTTAATTTCTGATTCAGAACGACATAAAAAGATTATCGACAACTGGAACGAATGTACATCGGATATTCGTGGAGACGCCTTTACGAATTTCTGGACCACAAATCCAATTCATATGATGGCATCTTCTGGTGCTCGTGGTAATCCTTCTCAGGTATCTCAGATGGTTGGTATTCGTGGTTTAATGCAAGACCCAACAGGAAAAACAATTGAATATCCCATTAAAAATAACCTTCGATCTGGATTAACTGTTCTTGAATATTTTATTTCTACTCATGGAGCTCGAAAAGGACAGGCTGATACTGCATTAAAAACCTCCGACTCCGGATACTTAACCCGTCGTTTGGTAGATGTAGCTCATTCGGTTATTATTCGTGAAATTGACTGTGAGCATACAACAAAAATTGAAAAAGTGGCTGCTGGAAAAACGATACAGAGAATAGCTCCACAGATTGTTGGTTTACATGCTGATCAAGATATTATTCATCCTGAAACTCAAGAAGTTCTCCTGAAGAAGGGAGACTATATCGATTACGAAACAGCGCAGATGATTGAATCAGCTGGAATTGACGAAGTTCGCATTACACAAAGAGTAGAGGGAATTAAAGTTGAATCAATTATTAGTGATGATAATGTGATTGAACCCCTTGAACAGAGGATAATTGGAAGATATCTTGCAGAAGATGTGAAAAAAGGTAGCAAAATTATTGCACATAGAAACCAGTTAGTTACTGAAGAAATTGCAAAAATTATTGATGAAAAGAAAATCACATCTGTTGTACTTCGATCTCCTTTAACTTGTTTGTCAAGAAATGGAGTCTGTGCGCGATGTTATGGTCTTGATCTTTCAACTGGGAAAGATGTTCTTGTCGGAGAGGCTGTGGGAACTATTGCAGCACAATCTATTGGAGAACCTGGAACCCAGTTAACACTTCGAACATTCCACCAAGGCGGAGCTGCGGGTGATGATATTACGCAGGGTTTACCTCGAGTTGAAGAAATATTTGAAGCAAGAAAACCACGTGGTGAGGCGATCATTACAGAGGAATCTGGAACTGTTCACATTAAACATGAACAAAGACATTTATCCATAATTATTGATAATGTAGCAGCCAATACAAAAAAAGCCTATGATGTCCGCTATGAAAGTGGTTTACTGGTGAAGGAAGGAGATACTGTCGAAATTGGCGATCAGTTAACCAGAGGATCGTTAAATCCTCATATCTTGTTGAAAACAAGAGGAAGAATGGCAACTGAACAGTATCTCATTCAAGAAATTCAAAAAGTATATAAGAGCCAGGGTGTTGATATTAATGATAAACACGTCGAGATCATTGTAAAACAACTAATGCGACGAGTGATTGTGAAAGATCCTGGTGATAGTGACTATTTACCTGGTGATCGAATTGATATCAACCAGGTAGAAGAAACCAATCGATGGTTGAAAACACAGGGCAAACGTGAAATGACTTCTGAATTTCAATTGTTACGTTTAACAAAAGCAGCTTCAATCTGTGAAAGTTTCTTGTCGGCAGCATCCTTCCAGGAAACACCAAAAATTCTGGCTGATGCAGCCATTCGAGAAAAACGTGATTATCTTGAAGGAATGAAAGAAGCTGTTATCGTTGGACATCCAATTCCAGCTGGAACAGGCTTGCGTTTTTATAGAAGAAAATTAAATATTCACAATGAAGATCTTTTTGTTCCAAGAAAAGATGATTCCCCAGTTGATACCGAAGTGGATGAAGAACTAGTTGAACTCGAAAACTCAAAAGAACAAGATGAAGTCTTTGATAGCCTAGTAGATTTAGAAGAAGATATGGAGTTAATTGTAGAACCAACAACTGAAGAATAAATTGACCAACTGAAAAATTAAGAATTACCCTGTTGACACGGGCACTTTATTTGATAAAATCGGGTTTTGGTTTATTAGATATTAATTTTGTGAGTTAGTGATTGCTATGATTTTTATATATATTTGTTTAGAGGTGAATTATGCCAACAATTAATCAATTGGTGAGAAAACCAAGGAAAATTGTTAAGAAGAAATCGACGGCCAGAGCATTGGAACAATGCCCTCAACGTCGTGGTGTTTGTACGGTAGTTCGTACCATGACACCTAAAAAACCAAATTCAGCCTTACGTAAAGTTGCAAAAGTAAGACTGACAAATGGATATGAAGTAATTGCTTATATCCCTGGAATTGGTCACAATCTGCAAGAACACTCTGTAGTTCTTATTCGAGGTGGTCGTGTAAAAGACTTACCGGGTGTCCGTTACCACATTGTACGTGGTGTATTAGATACAGAAGGTACTGCTGATCGTAAACGAAGCCGATCTAAATACGGTACCAGAAGACCAAAAGGTTAGAAAGAGAGTAAACTATGCCAAGAGCGAAACTTGCACCAAGAAAACCACCTGCACCTGATTCAAAATACAATAGTGTACTCATTAGTAGATATGTTGGAAAACTAATGTTACACGGTAAAAAAGAACGTGCTCTAAATATTATTTATAGAGCTCTCGATGAAGCTGCAGAAAAAATGAAAATGAAACCTATTGAGGTATTAGAGGCTGCGACCGAAACTGTCAGACCTTTAGTTGAAGTTCGACCTAAAAGAATTGGTGGAGCTACTTACCAAATACCTACAGAAGTTGAACATTCCAAAGGCGTTACGTTAGCAATTCGATGGATTATTACCGTAAGTCGAAAGAAAAAAGGCGCTCCTATGCAGAAGAAACTAGCCTCCGAATTAATGGATGCAGTGAAAAAAACTGGTGGAGCTTTTAAAAAACGTGAAGATATGCATCGTATGGCAGAAGCCAATAAAGCATTTTCTCACTTTAAGTAGAAATAAATGGGTAATAGTACTGAAAACGATCAAATGAATATTAAGAATTTACGGAATATTGGTTTAGTTGCACATATTGATGCTGGTAAAACAACAACAACCGAAAGAATGCTCTACTATACCGGTAAAATTCATCGTATTGGTAATGTAGATGATGGAAACACTACAACTGACTGGATGGTACAAGAAAAAGAAAGAGGAATTACTATTACCTCTGCTGTTATTTCTTGTAAGTGGAAAGACCATACGATTAACCTAATCGATACACCCGGACACGTTGATTTTACGGTTGAAGTAGAAAGATCACTCCGTGTTCTCGATGGAGCTGTTGTAATATTCTGTAGTGTTGGTGGCGTACAACCTCAATCTGAAACTGTATGGTATCAAGCTGATAAATACAAAGTCCCAAGAATGATCTATGTTAACAAAATGGATCGTGTAGGTGCTGATTATTTTAAAGTAGTTCAGGATATTAAAGAAAAACTGGGAGCAAATCCAATTCTTCTTCAAATTCCTATAGGTTCCGAAGCAAATTTCAAAGGATCAGTCGATTTAGTTACCATGAAAGCCTATATCTACAAAGATGATGGTTCGGGTGACTTTACAGAAGAAGATATTCCTGCTGGTCTTTTAGAAGAAGCACAGTTGTATCATGGTGCTTTGTTAGAAACCATATCTGAAATTGATGATGAAATTATGGAAAAATATCTTGAAGGTCAAGATATTTCGATTGAAGAAATACATAGAGCAGTTGCAAAAGGATGTATTGAAAATATCTTTTTCCCTGTATTTTGTGGTACTTCTTACCGTAATAAGTGTATACAGCCACTGTTAGATGGGGTTATGCGCTATCTGCCTTCACCTCTAGACATAGATCCTGTCGAAGGTGTAAACCCAGATACTGGTGAAAAAGAAGTTCGATTACCTGAAGATGATCAACCTGTTTCTGCTTTAGTTTTTAAACTAGCAACTGATCCTTATATTGGATCATTGGCATTTGCTCGTGTCTATTCAGGAATCTTAAAATCTGGTTCTTATGTGTTCAATACACATCGAAGAAAAAAAGAGCGAGTATCTCGTATTGTTCGACTTCATTCAAACCAAAGAGAAGATGTCGCTCAAATAAAAGCAGGTGATATTGCTGGTATCGTTGGCTTTAAACAGAGTTATACTGGAGATACAGTATGTGATGAAGCACATCCAATTAATTTTGAAGCAATCACATTTCCAGAGCCCGTAGTATCTGTATTAGTAGAGCCACAAACAAAGCAAGATCAGGATAAATTAGTAAAGGCATTAGGGAAATTCCAATTGGAAGATCCTACCTTTAAATACTCTCTAGATGATGAAGCTGAGCAAACAATTATCTCTGGTATGGGTGAGTTGCACCTAGAAGTAATTGTCGATCGTTTGTTTAGAGAATTCAGTGTGAAAGTAAACACAGGTAGCCCTCGTGTTGCTTACAAGGAAACAATTGATAAGGAAGCAAGAGGAGAATTTAAGCACGTTAAACAAACTGGTGGTCATGGACAATATGCCCATGTCGTGCTGGAAGTTTTCCCAATTACAACGGGAGAACGTTTTATTTTTGAGGACCAAATTAAGCAAGGTGTAATTCCAAAAGAATACATTTCTGCTGTAGAAACAGGAATCAAATACGCAATGGAAAATGGTCCGGTTGCTGGTTACGAAGTCATAAATGTTGGAGCAAGAGTTGTCGATGGCTCCTATCATCCGGTTGATTCATCGGAAATGGCCTTCCGTATTGCCAGTTCACGAGCCTTCTATGATGGTTTGAAGAAGGCATCTGCAAAACTTTTAGAACCTATAATGAAAGTAACTATTATGGTTCCTGAAAGTTACTTAGGCGACTCTATCTCTTTAATCAGTTCAAGAAGAGGTAAAGTTGGCAAGATTGAGGCAGTAGGTCAAACGCAAATTGTTGCAGCTGAAGTTCCCTTAAAAAGCATGTTTGGATTTGCAAGTGATCTACGATCCATCACTCAAGGTAGAGGCAGTCATACAATGGAATTCTCGAAATACGAGGTAGTTCCAGAAGCACAATTAGCCGAAATCACAGGAGGAACAAATGGCTAAAGAAAAATTTGAACGAACAAAACCGCACGTCAATAT
>CAYRBR010000012.1:0-16154 GCA_964422555.1 uncultured Caldisericota bacterium
GATAATCTTTGTCAAGTGGATTCTTTTTTTTCTCAGCGTCATCTATCGCTAAGTTTATTTCTTCTGGGGTTGGATTATGAGAGTTCCAATATACTCCTGCCCAGCCTGATATCAGGGCCCAAGCTAATCCAGCAATTTTTGCTGCATTAGTTCCTAAAGGGGTACGTTTAAAGAAAGAAACACGACTTTGACTTTTTTCATCTTCTAAATTAAATTTATAACTCATTAACACAGACTCCTTTTTTGAAAAAACCTTCATCCAAAATGAATCCAATTTCTTCAAAAGGTTTTAATATAAGAATATACATGTTGCTAACTTCAGATGATTCCTTCTCAGGATGTAAAAAATCACTTGATCTGGTAGAACCTTGTAAATAGACTTCATATTCATCCGACATACTCAACACAGTACATTTGCTTAACTAAAATCCCTTTATGGTGTAGGTAATTCTGATACATTCCCATTTACAGACAATTCATAAAGAGTATTGCTATTGCATTTTTGTGATTGGTACACAATATATGCTTTGCGGATGGGATTGTAATAGAAAGACCGAAAATCCAAAGAGAGTTTTTCGGAAAGAGGCGTGATACTTTGTGTTTCAGCATCTATGATTGTATTGTATCCAGGCTTGTTGTTAATGTTTGCACAAAGCATGTAGTTGCCATCAGAAGAAAGACTGTAATCTGCATTGGCAGGTAAAGGTATTTCACTTATTTTACTAGTTGTAAGATTAGCAATATACCAGTTGGAATCTTTTGTTTCGCTAGCAAGTCGAAACGAAAGATGATTTTGCTGGGCATTGTAGACTAACGGTTTCATAATATCAAAATGAGTACTTGTTTCATTATAATCTAACAAACCAGGGAAGACCTCTTCTACTTCTCCTTCTTTAAAACAAAGAATTTTAACTCCGTCGATCCTAGAACAATACGCAAAAAAGAATTGATTGTTTGTTGAATCCAATACTTTCAGATAATGACCATTTAAGTCAAGAGTATCTAATTCAAATAAAGATTCACTTCTATTGCCATCTGCATCTAGAAAAAAGAGTGTAAGTTTTGAGGTTTGTAAATCAGTTTCTTCAACCAAACATTGGTTGTCTAGAATCCCATATATTTGATAATTTCTATCTGGCTTCATAAGAAGTGTGACTGTTTCTAACTCTGTATTCAAGATACCCACTACCGAATTCTTATCAGCACCTGCATTATAGGCATATATGAACCCGGTTGTTGGTGTTACTCTATAGTATTCGGTTGGGACTGCTTCTATACCAAGAGGAATTGATTTTGCTTCAGATCCATCCCGGTTCATTATCCAAATCGCATCGGCTTGGAAAGAGTCTTTGTTTTGATAATAGTAGATAACCTTGTTGTCTGGCACAGAATCAAACAAGAGAGAAGCAGAAGGATCATTAATTAAGGTAGTATACGAATTTGTAGCAGCTTGAAAAAGACCAATTTCAGATTCGTTCGATGAAACACTAGGGGTATTTAACGAGATGAAATTGTTTGGATTGAACTCTTCATGCTGATTCAGTTTAAGGTATATCCTTCTTTGAAGAGTATCAAAAACAGGATTTACCTTATTATTGTTTAAATCAAGTATATTGTATTGCATTGAGCACAGGTCCAACTCTCCTTTATACCCAGCAATAGACATAAATGCCTGCGTGTCTGTATATTGAGTAATATTTGGAATATACCGAATAGACCCCGTGTCGTTGCTTTCAACAATACCGTTAGTACAACTTGTTTGAAACAGTAAAAGGAAACAAATAACAACACAAACAATACTTTTTTTCATTTCTATCCTTTCTTTGCTCTATACCGCACCTTTTTTTAAGATTTCTTCAATCCACCTTCCTTTCCAACAGTAACCCTTAAATAGGGAGTTACATTTCCTGTGTAACTCCCTATGTAGTTAGCTTATATCTCTCTTACGGTTATTCGCTTCGACTGGCTGCCCACTTTAGTTCTGGGATCCATCCACCAGTTGTATCGGTTCCCAGTCCAATGGATCGTCTTCTGGGATATCGATCTGATTCTTGCTGCCAGCTTGTATCATTTTCGCAGATGGGTCTGGAATAGGTATCTTCACCATCGATATCTATGAAAATGCCTACATCGGGGAAGGTGTTGCGATAGCTGGAAGAGTCGTTGTTTACTCGGTGTTGTGCAAAACCAAGACTGGTTTGTCCTCGGTTGGGTTCATCTAGTACATCGTATGAATCGTTTCCACCAATGTTTACACAAAAACCCATACCATTTGCTGTAGAAGCACCTAAAAGCAATCCACCTGAGGTTTTGTTTCCCTCTGCATCTTCGTACCAGCATTCATATTTGTCATCTCCCTGCTTATCAATTGCCCAGGAGATAGAAATATCATGAGCTCCTCCTACCGATATAGCCTGTCTGGCTTTGTAGAAGTCATCTCCCTCATCATCAAGTAATTCGGTAATTCCCATATGAGCTGTTCCACTTTGGACAAAGAAATAAGCATCATATACATCGTTGCCAGCTTTATCATATAGTAATCCGGCTGCAAACCAGTAAGCAGAAGCTTGGGCATAGATTCCAGCAGTATACTTATCGTCGCCTGCTAAATCTACTAAAACTCCCATTCCACCACCCATGGAATGTCCATCATATAAATCAGCTCTTCTGCCAAATCCAACACCCTGGCATAAAGAATAGTTTACATTATCGTTGTGTCCATGAACTCCAGGAGTCATTAGTTCATATGGTTCTGCTGTATAGGTGTCATCGCCTTCAGTATCTAGCAACATGCCGTAACCAGCAGTGTTTCCAAATGCCTGTGAGGAATAGAAAGCATAGTACGTGTCGGTTCCACCAATGTTAATTAATTCACCTACACCAAATTGTCCAGCTCCCTGACAATACACTCTACCAGTGAAAGTATCGTCACCAGCTCCATCCCACAACAAACCCACACCAAATGTAGCAGAACCCTGCCCATTGTCGTGAATAGTATAGGAATCGTTGCCTTGTTCATCTACCAGGATTCCAATGCCTAAAGTACCAGAAGCCTGGGCACAATGAGTATGTTCATCTGCGGTATAGGTATCGTTTCCATTAAAGTCAATAACGACTGATACAGGTCTTTCGAGTCCCCAGGATGCTGCGGTAGCACCTGTATATGTGTCGTCTCCATTACAATCTACAATTAAGAAATAATCATCGCCATAATAGGTATTGGCATCGGATGTTCCACTAAACGAAATTTTTCCAAGAGGAGTAAGATATTCGAAGTGACCATTCCAGGTGTGCCCTTCATCTCGAATAGCTTTTTGAATTTTGAAAATAGAGTAGATTGTATAAATAGTTCCTTCATACAGTGGATTAAAGTCAAAGGCTGGACCTAAATCCCACACCATATCGTCAATTTCTTTTCCAATGCCTTCGCCCTGTGCAAGCATTGCAATTTTTTTATAAGCTTCATCCCACTGATCTCGAGGTAATTGACGTAATGCTCTGTCTCGACATCTGGCTGCATATGTTGAAGCATATAAATAGTCGGCCAATGCAGTTTGAATTTCTAGTGGCATACCTTCACACATCGATCGAACTTCTTGGGCATCATATTCGGTGAATAAATAACCATTGGAAGCATACACATGCTTTATGCCATCGAGTAATGGTTCTTCAGGGTCAATCGGGAAGGGCTGCATTTTAATTTCTGGCATTACCATTACTAAGTGCCCGGTTCTCACCATACCTCCCAGGAATTCCTGGAAAAGACCAATATTAGAGTATTCTTTTGAAGCCGATTTCCATCCTTCGGCCACACTGTAGAATACCCCTGATGCATTTTTATGAACATCTAAAGGATTTTTCCACCAACGGGTAAACCAGGGCATAACCATTTTGGCATTCATTTCAGTTAAATAATCTAAAATTTCTGATTCAAAATCAATGTCTGCTCTTTCGTATCCATATTCCTGTAAAAGATTTCCAAATACATCAACGGGTTCTGTTTCTTCTGCAAATCCAGGTTGATATCCAAGAACAAACATACAAAGTGTAAGTAAAATACAAACAAACTTTTTCATAATACCCCTTTCTAATCGTAAATGAAACAACTATTTTTTTGCTTTCTTTTTTTGTGAACGTAGTATTGATCGGATAATTGCCCATAAACCCCATAGAATCAGAATAATCCACAGATAAATGGTAAAGAACTGGATGAAGAATTCTTGAAGGAATACGATTAAACCATTAAAGAACACTACGAACCCATTCCGGAAACGATGTCCCAATTCACCCCAGGAAAGAAAACTCCAGGCTGGGTCTTTCGAACCAGTTGCAATTCTAGGACTTTGCGACAAGCATATATATACTTTGGAAAAATCTACCTGCAAATCCCACACTTCCATTTGTCTGGATAACGATTCAATTCTTTCCTGAACAGAATCGATATAGCTTTGAACTTGCAAAACTTCTTCTACGGTATTTGCTTTCTTCATAATTTCCAAATACTGTAGTTTCTGATTTCGGGCATTCCCCAATCGCGCTTGTACATCATAATATTCCATTGTAATTTCATCGGAGTAGATTCGGCTATGCAGTAATTTTCCATCTTCTTCTTTCAGCCAAATAATAAAAGGATCCAGTTCTTCTGCGGGAATTCGCACTTCCATTTCAACAGAAGTATTCTGTTCGTTCCCACTTATAGAGGATTCTACAATCCACCCGTTAATTTGCTTCACCTGCGTTTCAATTGCATTCGCAGTTTTATTAGGGTCTTTTACTTCAAAAGATAGATTTGCATTTCGAATTATTTTTCTAGGGAATTTTACATCTTCTGACGTACTATCTGTTGTAGCATCAGGGGATGCCATTTCCATTTCCTCGCTATAATTAGCTTTCTGAGAAGACATTCCAGCGTCCATTCGAGACTCAGAAACCATTTTGTCGTTGGTGGCAACTCCACAACCAGATAAAAACACAACTAACAGTAGCAGAACAATAAACATCTGTTTCTTCATTTCGACACTCCTTTCCATTTTTTTTGGAGCACATGTAACTTTTCAAAATGTTCCTGTATATATAATACATAATCATTTCGTTTTACTAAAACAGAAAGGAAAATTGACATGAAAAAAATTGTAGCCTTAGTTCTAACCGCAGCACTTGTTTTTACAGGCATAGTAACGTCCACAATGGCAGCCCCAGGAGGTAATCCGGGCAAAGGGGAACAAAGAGCCCCTAGACTAGAAGGCGTATTGCAGAATTACAATATAGAAGCCAAAACATTTGATTTAGTAACAACCGATCCAGACGGAAAAGAAATTACAGTATCTTACAATTACATTGATAAAACTATTTTTATGAGAGACCAGGAGAAATCTTCTGCAGAAGAATTTAAGAATGGGGAAAAAGTAATTGTAATGGGACCTGTTGATATAGAAGCTAAAACTGGGCAAGCTTTGTTGGTTTGTTTTGGACCTCTTCCTGAAAAAGATTCTGGAAGACCTCCCCAAATTATGGGTCTTTTGTCTGATTTGAACACAGACACTTTAACATTTACCCTAACCGTAAAAGATCCTGAAGGAACCGAATTTGTTTTTGCCGTAACCTACACAGACAAAACAAAATTCATGCGAGACATGAAACCCTCTACACCTGCCGATTTCAGCAATGGAGAAAAAGTAACCATTATGGGTATGATTGATCCAGAAGCAAAAACAATTAATGCAATGGCAGTATTCTTCGGAAAAGTACCCCAACCCCCACAAAAAGATCCCCGACAAAACCCTAATCAAGGCCCAAAAGCTATCATGGGTACAATTAAAAATATAAACTTTGAAAAACAAACGTTTACCTTGAGTATTAATGACGAAAAAAGATTGCAGGTTGAATTTTTCGATTGGACAAAAGTCGTACTAAACAACGAATTAGTTCATTGGAAAAATTTGCGAAATGACATGCCAGTAGGCGTTACTGGTCCTATTGATCCGTCCGACAAAGCTCTTGAAGCACATATGATTCAAATTAATCCCAAAACCAATCCAGGCAATCCGGGGCAACCTGGAGATCCAGGAGAACCTGGTCCAAGAGCCAATATGTTAAAGGGGAAACTAACAGCATTAAACACTGAAAAAAATACCTTTACCCTTACTGTTACAATCGAAGGTGAAACAAAAACTGTTCCTGTGCAGTATGGTGAAAATACTCGTTTCTTCCGCGATGGAGAAGTCTCTTCAGAAGATCAATTCAAAAACAACGAAGAAGTAACTGTTGGTGGAAGAATGCAGGAGGATTACTTCGAAGCATTCATGGTTGCCTTTGGAGAATTACCACAAAGAGGTCCCAAAAACTAACACCGTTATCAAATCAATTTTCAACTTCTCATTAAGCACCTTTCTGTAGAAAGGTGCTTTTTTTATTGAGAAAATAAACTAATCAAGTTACAATATGATCAAAACGTAGAGGTGAATGTGAAAAAACATAAACCAAAACTGAATATTAGAGCCATTGTAATTGCTATCGTTTTGCTTGGTTTGATAATATGGGGAATCACAAAGGGGCTAACAAGCCTTATTTCATATTTTCAAGATAGAAATTACCAGGTAGAAGACGAATCAATGTATAAGTCCCCTCCTGCTGTTGAAGAAATTGCATACTGTGTAGAAGGAGAAGGGATCTACCTAATTACAACTAATATTCACGACCAGGCTCGAGAGCCAATCCAAATTACCACAGGAGACGACTTTGCTCCTTCCTGGAATACAACTGGCACTAAATTGTATTTTCTACGAAAAACCGAAACACAACAAATTAATGTTATGTTTTACAATCGTGAAGACAATCGATTGCACCCTTCTGTATTAGCAACCTTTTCAGAAATTGATATCCCCAATATAAACCGGTCTTTTATTCGAATTACACACGATGGAAAATATGTAATTGTTTCTTCCTATGATTGGGGAATAGATGTCTGGAACATAGCCACTGAGAAAAAAGAACTAAATTTCCCAATGGAGAAGGTATATCAATACATGTCCACATTCTCCAGAAATAACAAGTTTTTCTTGTTTACTGTTACAAACCTATATAATAAACAATTCATTTATGGGGTTGAAAAACAAGAACCTGCAGCAACTTTGTATCTTGCGACTGCTGATTTTTCTACTATCACCCCTTTCGATTCTAGTAATATTGCTTACCAAGGCTATACCTTTTCTATCAACGGGTATACATTTGCTTATTCCAAAAACCAGGAAATCTTCTATGTCGATTCCATTGAATCACTAACCCCCGTAAAGGTAGCAGATGGTAGTTGGCCTTCTATTCGTCCAACACTAACTGAAAAAGCACGTGCAGAATACCGATGGGAAAGTCCTTACTGGAGCTCTTTTGATTTCACTAATATTGCGGGATTCATACCAATTCCAAAAAAGGACTTGCTTGTAGTAGCTACACCCCATCAGCTGGCAAGCATCCAACTTACAAACAAAACAGTAACCAACTACACAGAAACACTTCCTGACAAAACACAAAGTACTTATATGGGGTGGAAACTGATTGATTTTTCCTATCAGGATGTAAACCTGGATCAAATTCCAGAACTTCTTGCATCTTGGTGGCCTGGTGGAATTGAAGTTGGAGCAGAAAGAATTTCCTTTTTCCAGGTGACAGACCAGGGAAAATTAAGGGAACAATTTTCTTCTCGCCATCCCCATAAAAACCGAGTAGAATTTCAAGATTTGAACGGAGACAATATTAAGGAACTATTAAATATATATTTGGATACGTCCGAAGGAGAACCTTCTAATCTTGAGAATCTTTACTGGCAGGATATTTTAACTTGGACTGGTAGTAGTTGGGAAATTATGAACAGTAAATTCCCCGATGAGTACAAAAAATTGAAAGTCACCTATGAGAACTTTCTACTGGCAGCCCTTAAAGAGCCTGATGATTACGGCGAGAGCCTTTATTTAATCCAAGATCTTCTCGCACAGGTAAAAACCCTTCTGGACTCCTAAGGAGAATACAAAATGAAAACAACGTACCGATTATTCTATAAAGTTTGTTCCGTATTTCTGATGCTTACCCTTGTGTTGCCCGTGCCTGTTTTAATGGGCATTGAATTGCCACCGGAAGCCCCCTCTAGTCTTGAAACAATGGTAATGTATGATCAGGTTAACCTGTTTTGGCAAGACAATTCTAAAAATGAAAGCGGATTTATTGTTGAAAGAAAGACAGGAATCCAGGATTTTGATGAAGTAGCTAAGCTTCAATCCAATTGCAGTTTTTATTTAGATATGCATCTACAGGAAGAACGCACCTACTTTTATCGCATAAAAGCATACAATGATGCAGGAATATCGAGTGCATCCAATGAAGCCAAAGCGATAACCGAAGCTAAGCCTACACAGAATGAACCCCCTGAAGCTCCCAGTCACCTTCTGGGTAGAGCAACTAGTCCCACACAAATTCAATTAGCATGGCAGGACAATTCTAAAAATGAAAGTGGATTCCAGATTGCTCGTAGAACATCGGGAAAACCTTACCAGGTAAAAGGGGAAGTGTTTGCAGATACAACTTCTTTCACGGATAATTTAGTAGAACCAGATACTATGTACTACTATAAAGTACGAGCCATTAACTCGTACGGTAATTCCGCTTACACCGATGAAATACAGGTAAAAACGAAAGCCAGCAAAGAAGAAGAGGGAGATACCAATAAACCACAACGCCCCAACAATCTGGAGGCTCAGTTAGAAGACAATATGATTCTTCTCACTTGGAATGATTCATCAAATAACGAAACAGGTTTTCGTATTTATATGGCCATTGATGACCCAGAATTATTTGCAGCCTATAAAGATGTCCCTGCAAACACAACTCGATATGAAGAAAAAGAATTGCTAATACCAGGACATACTTTTTATTTTAAGGTGTCAGCTGTGAACAAATTTGGTGAATCTGATTTTTCAAATGAAGTGAATGTAGTTATTAAGGAAGTTGAAGTAAAAGAACGTCCTGCTGCCCCCACCGATTTAAAAGCATTTGAAACGTACGCAGAAGAAGTAGTAATAAAATGGAAAGACAATTCCAATAACGAAGATGGTTTTAAAATTGAAAGAAGAAGAATCGATGAAGGGAAATTCACTATCATACAAACAACTCCCTCTAACATGTCCGACTACAGAGACAAAGAATTAAAACCTGACACTACCTATTATTATCGTGTCTATGCCTATAACACCGAGGGAAGCTCATATCCATCCAATACTCTTGAAGTACGCACAAAAAAGAAAATATCCACCACACCCACTCCCGATCCCCCCACTCCATCTGATAAAATTATTATCACATTACAAATTGGATCAAAAACAATTATTATTAATGATAAAAAAGGCACCATGGACGTTGCCCCCATGGTTATGTTTGAAAGAACAGTATTGCCAATCCGATATGTTGTGGAAGGTTTAGGAGGAACTCTGGGATACGAAGTACATACAAAAGTAATTAGCATTAAACTGGGAACCACCACTATTGAAATGCAACTCAAAAACCCTATTGCCACCGTAAATGGTGTAAAAAAACAGATTGATCCAAACGATGGTCGTGTAATGCCTGTTTCAGTCCCCCCAGGAAGAACTATGATACCAGTTCGCTTTGTTGCAGAGAACCTGGGATGTGAGGTTGAATGGGAACCCCACACAAAAAGCATTATTATCACAAAAAAATAAGGGTTAAAAAAAGGAAAGCTAAGAAGAATTAACCAAAACTAAATATATCGATTTGATTCAAAGAATATACTAGTTGTATATTAAGTAACAGGAGAGATTATGGATTCTATCAGGGACTACAAAAACAAAGTGTTGTTGACGATTGCAATTGTTGGACTTACTGCGTTACTATCCTTAATTTTTATACAGGCTCGTGATCTATTCCTCATGTTATTTCTGTCCATTACTCTAGCTATTTTTATTCGATCCCTTAGCAATTTCTTCCAACGTAAATGGCGTTGGAACAGAAAAATTTCGAATGTAGTAGGCATTGTTGCTCTCATTTCAATCATTATCCTTCCCCTTAGCCTTGTTGCAACCCCATTTACGCAACAAACACAAAGTTTTGTTAAAAGCTTACCATCCATCCTTCAATCACTAGATGGTTTCTTAAATGAACAGTTTAGTCACTATGGTTTTTCTGTAAATAACCTGTCACTTAGCTCCTTTTTTGAAGCTATTACTAAAAGTGTACAATCGATAGTTTCAGGCACCTTTACTGCTGTTGGTTATGGAGTAGATGCCCTGGTAAAAGTTGTTCTTACTTTTTTTATTGCTGGTTTTATTGCGGTTGCCCCCGAAGAATACAAACATGCACTGGGAGATTTTTTCCCCACCCCAACAAGAAAATTCCTTCGTTGTTTTGGGTATGACTTAAAAAACCATCTTCAACACTGGATTGTAGGATTATTTCTTGCAATGCTATTTGTTGGATCTTTATCCACTCTTGGATGCTGGATCATAGGATTAAAGTACTTCGTTGTATTTGGTGTTCTTGCAGGAACACTGGAAATTATCCCCTATTTTGGACCCACTCTTGCTGCCATTCTTCCTACACTATTTGCTCTAACCCAGGAACCCTCAAAAGCTATTTGGGTAGTTGTAATTTTTATGACTATTCAATTCATTGAGAATTATTTCTTCTTACCATTCCTGTGGAAGAAACAAGTTAATATTCCTCCTGCTATTTCCATTTTCGTTATCATTCTTTTTGGTCAGCTATTGGGTTTCTTAGGAATTTTGTTAGCCATTCCTATCTTCCTTTTTACTCGAACATTGGCCACCCATTTATACTCGTTCCAAAGCAATGCCTCTTCCTTCGCCAACTCTGTTAAGACCGCTTTTACAAAAAAGGATTCCGCCGACGATGTCCGCAAATAACATCTCTAATAAATTTCTTCGTATTCGCCTTCAAAACAGTGAGATTTATTCGTTTATTAAACAAATCACAAAGCTTAGTTGCTCTATATTTGACATTCCCCTGCTAGGTGTTTATGCAGGAGAAAGTAAAGTTCACTTTTATGGAGTATCAACAGACAAAAACCTGTTTGCTCAAACATTGGATGTTCCTCCTCCAGATGATTTTCGGTTTCTACCTCCATACATATCTCTTTCCAAACCAACTATTATCTACGAAAATAAACCCTTATATTCACACATATTCCAGTTCAGTGGTTTTGAAATTGTATTCGTTTTTTTATGTTCACCCGACAAAAAAGAGGACATCGTAAACTACTTAACTGAAATCCAAAAAGATGTTGCTATGCTTCTACTTCCAATGATACAAGACGACGAATGGATGAATAGCAATCGACTGAAAGAATCCTTTCGAATTGCCAATCAATATATTCAGTCTTTCTCCTTTCTTGAGAGTCTCTTATCCCTAATCCTTAAAATAATTCGCATCTATTGCAAAGGGCAATTCATTGAATGTCAATATTCAATTGCCGATGCATCTACTGATAAAGACCAGTTGGAAGTAACAGGAACGGTTACGTCTGGAATCTTAAAAAACGAGAAGTACAACACACATTCCTACTCTTATCATCATGAAACCGTGAAAACTCAAATAACCATAAAATCAAATTATCCTCTTCCAAATTCTTCTGTCGAAATGTATAAGATGAATCGTACAATCCGACTAATCTCAATTCTAATTGACACATATCAAAAACATGAACAAGATTCCTACTTCCAGATTCACAAGATTTTTACAAAAATCTACAATACTCTACTTTCTCATATTCCAAGCAAACTTGATTTAATGTTAGATATCGGAGAATCATTCGCAAATAATTTTACACTCACGATTGAAGAGAGAAAGATTCTTCGCTGGCTGTTGGTATTGGAGCAATCGGGAACAATCGCATTGAAACTGCTAACTAACTCTAGTAATGAACCCTGGGAAATTGATTACTCCTCCATTGTGAAAAAATCAATAATTCACAATTTAGATATTCCCCTTCAGTACCCCGAAATTGCATCTACCGATCAGAACTTGTTTCGAGCTATACTGATTTGTGCTAAAGCATATCCAAACATCATTCAAAGAGAGTCTTTCAAAAACCGATCTGATTTAATTCAGTATATTCAGAAATTGGAAGTTCCTGAGAATTTCCTTCCTATGTTTTTAACCTTGCTTGAAAAACGTATTCCAAAAAAATGCTATGAGGTAATACACTGTTCCACTGAATTGCGAGAAATATGCCCGGTTTACAAACAATTACAAAAACAAAACAAAAAACCTTGCTCATGTTACGCAATGGATTGCCTTCGAGTACAAATTCTAGGAATACAATGTAAAAACTGTATTCTATTCAAAGGAAAAGAGAAACAACTATGACACATACTTCGAATGTTCCCTGCAAAACAAAAATTATTGCCACAATCGGACCATCCTCCTCCGACTATGATACCTTACAGAAACTAATGAAGGCAGGGGCCACCATATTCCGGCTAAACTTATCTCATTTAAACAAGGGAAAAGCAGAAGAACTGGTTACAACAATTCGAAAAGCATCAAAAGATCTGGATATCCCGGCAACAGTAATAGCTGACTTACCCGGACCAAAAGTACGTATCAGTCATTTGAAACAGAATGTCTCCATAGAAGAAGGGGAAGAAATAACAATTGTTCGTACCCCAAAAAATGAAGATGATATTTCGGTAAACTACCCAGAAATATTAGATGACTTAAGCATTGGCGAAACTTTATTCGTTGACGATGGACAGATTCGACTGAAGATTTCTACTCGAGATAAGAATTTCATCAACTGTACCGCTCTTAATGGGGGAGTTTTAAAACCCAATAAGGGAATTAACTTCCCTTTGTCTAAAATTCAAATTGTATTCCCAACAGAAAACGATATCGATTGGCTTGGCTTTTTATGTAAAAAAGATATCTGTGACTACGTTGCTGTTTCCTATGTTAGAGGAGCAGGAGATATCTTCCGTATTCGGGGTATTATAAAAGACTATAATGTGAACATTGGCATCATAGCAAAAATTGAGAAACACGAAGCAATCAAAGACCTTGAAAATATTATTCAATTATCGGATGGAGTAATGGTAGCCCGAGGTGACCTTGGTCTTGAGCTTTCCATAGAAGATATTCCACATATTCAAAAGAGCATTATTCGCTTGTGTAACAAAATGGGACGACCTGTTATTACAGCCACTCAAATGCTTGAATCCATGATTAAAAGCGCCACTCCAACCAGAGCAGAGGCGGCCGACATTGCCAATGCTATTTTAGATGGAACGGATGCTGTTATGCTATCGGCTGAAAGTGCTGTTGCTTCCAATCCTGTATGGGTTGTTAAAACAATGAAGAAAATTGTTGTAAAAGCAGAAAAAGCATTTGAGAAGGAAAATTTTGATAACACTATGACACATGCTGTGCAGAATAATGTATCAGACGCAATTGCTTTTAGTGCTGCAAAAACTGCAGGATACATCAATGCCTCGTGTGTTGTATGCCTTACTTCTTCCGGTTCCACAGCACGACGGATTGCAAAATATAGACCGGATGCTTCCATTATTGCTGTCTGTAGTGACGAAAGAATTCAAAACCAATGTGGCTTGTTTTGGAGAACAAGAGCTTATCACTTATCTTTAAACGAAAATGTTCAAGAATCGATGGCAATTACACAAGAGTTTCTTCTTAACAACCACCTAGTAAGCCCTGGTGATAAAATTGTTGTAACGATGGGGATCCCATTGGGTCATAAAGGCAATACCAACCTTATTCAAGTGATTTCAATAAAGGAGTAATTATAATATGCACCACACTCATAAACATATCAATAACCCAGCTTTATCTATTCCTGAAAACTGTGTTGGTTTATTACTATTTTTTGTTGGAATTAATCTTCTTTTGATCAACATTCCTCTTCAACTTCATTTTGCACCACTCTACATTGCAGGAATAACACTGCTTATTGGTCTCTGGTTCTTAATTGATTATTTTATGTACAAAACCCTTTCTTCGGTTTTACCAGGCTTTGTACTTCCCATTTTTAGTTTACTTCTTCTTTTAGATTCGTTTGCGTCCTTTTCTCTTTCCTATCCTTCTTTGATATTTACCAGTGTATTCTTGGGAGGTAGTATTGGGTTTTATATTTTATTCACCGAAACTACTCAAATTGCTTACAAAGCAGTTTCCTGGATTTTTGGGATTATCTTTCTCCTGCAAATGATGACAAAATCTGTATTTGTTCAAAAATACACAGCCATGTTGTGGCCAATCCTACTAATTCTTGCTGGAATCATATTATTGATAAATGTAAGAAAACATACGCACAGACATTAATTATAAGATATTACACACTACTTTTGATGGTACAATAGCAGCCATTTGTTCTTTACCAATTCCACCAACCCGTCGAGATTCCGGACACCCAACAGAAAATACTATGCTGTTGCGATTTAAAGCATCCACTACCGAAGAACAAACTGAAGCAAATGATGTAATTGGGTTGTTCAACCTGCTTCCTGTATTTAACTGCCACTGTCTGAGAATTTTCATAGCACTTTCAGGATATAGATAAGATACATATACATCCGGTTGTTCGATATTCCCAAATTCAATAAATTCTTCACTTGAATTTCGAATCGGAATGCCTTCAGTAATTTTCTTTGCAATATCCAGGTTCATGTTAATCTTAGAATGAAAGGCATTTATCATGGCTTCTGTATTATCAGAAATCTGTAGACATCGAATTGAACCCTGGCACTCCAATGTTCGGGTTGATATTGCAAAAGTATTGTTAAAGGAATGATCAACTGCCTGACATATACGATCAAACCGAAAAATAGGCTTCGATGTATTTGATACAAATCGAAGCCCAGTCCATTTTTCTTCAAATGATGACATCAAAAAAGATATGTCATTCTTCATGAAATACAATTAGTGATCGCAAGTATTGCTGCCTGTTGTAAGATTGTTTTCCAGATATAATGCAGCAATCTTTTCGGGATCCTCCGATGGAGCACCTACTACAACTTTTATTCCATTCTGTTGAAACAAAGCTTGTGCTCTTGAACCCATTCCTCCTGCAATAACTACATTAACTTTGTTGTCTGCCAACCATTTTGGAAGTACTCCTGGCTCATGGGGAGGAGGTGTCATCATTTCTTTTGATTCAACCTGTTTTGTTTCTTCATTAATAGAAAGAACACAGAACTCCTGACAATGTCCAAAATGCAAACATAATTTATTCTCAACACACGGGATCGCAATTTTCATTTTTGTCTCCTATATTTTTGTTAATTTTTGCCAAATACAACGAATACTATCTGCTGCAGGTGAATTATCCATGCTAACAACAGCTTTCCCAAGTATTTGTGCTTCTGTAACAGTATTGTCGTACGGAATTGTTCCCATCCAGTTTTCGTTATTGCTTATTGTATAGTTCTTAATCCATTCAGTATTTTCTTCATTTAAATCAGCTTTATTCACACACACATAAATAGGTATCTGGAAATGCTTACATAATCGGAAAACTCTTTCCAAGTCATGCATACCACTTTTTGTGGGTTCCGCTACCATTAAAACTCTATCTGCTCCTGTAATAGAAGCAATTACTGTGCAACCAATACCTGGAGAACCATCAATTAACACCCAGTCTAACTGATGTTCTTTTGCAAACTCCTGAGCCTGCTTTCGTACTGCACTCACTAGTTTACCTGAGTTTTCACCCCCTGGCAATAGTTTTGCATGAGACAAATACCCGTATGGAGTTTTGGAAAAGTAAAAAGTTCCACACAATCTATCTTCCTCTTTTATAGCCTGAACCGGGCATTGGTCTACACACACTCCACACCCTTCACAGGCTAGCTCATTAACAATGTAATGTTGCGACTCCGAAGCAGAAAGTGCCTTTTTCTCAATTGCTCCGAATCGGCAAACTGAATAGCATTGACCACATGGAGTCCAATCTGATTGGCTAATAACCGGAAGGGTTCCACTATAAAAATTATCTTCTTTAAGTGCTGGGTCGAATACAACTACTTCAATACCTTTAGCTTTGATTCTCTTCATAACCCCTTGAATAGCTGATTGTCTGAAATTATCAGAATCAGTCTTCATAGTAAGACGATAAACTCCAA
>CAYRBR010000012.1:16164-27582 GCA_964422555.1 uncultured Caldisericota bacterium
CGGAAGAGTTCCACTATAAAAATTCTCTTCTTTAACGGGTTCCAGGGAAAATAAAAGATATAAATCCGCTGCATCTACATCACAATCTGCAAAAACAGCTTTCGATGAAAGGGTTGCAAACGAAGCAGTAATACTTGTTTTCCCTGTCCCACCTTTGCCACTGATAACTACAATTTCTTTCATATGATCACATAGTCTTTCTTGTTAAATATCGACTTACTATCGTATTGCTTAAAGTATGCACTGCATCGGTAAATGAATCTACTTTCATCCAGGCAGTTTCCCCAGAGGAATAAAGTTTTGCAACCTCAAGAGAATCGGGAATTCGAGTAAGAATATCAATCGATTCTTTCTTGCAATACTCTTCCACTCGCGAATCTCCCGCTCCCCATCGGTTAATGACAACACCAAAAGGTATTTTTAGGAGTCGGACTGTTTCTACAGCAATTTTTAAGTCATTTAACCCAAAGGGGGTGGATTCAGATATTAAAATAGCAAAATCAGAAGATTCTACCGCATTTACCATCGGACAAGAAGTTCCAGGAGGAGAGTCAATGATTTCGATTGCATCTTCTACACTGTAATCTAATACCTCTTTTATTAAAGGAGGAGCCATCGCTTCTCCAATATTAAGAAGCCCATACCGTAGAGTTACATTTGCATCTTTCTCCGAATTACCGGTTATGACTTGTCCTATTGGTCTTTTCATATCAGATATGACTTGTTCAGGACAAGCCAAAATACAGCCCCCACAACCATGACAAAGCTCAGGGAAAAAAATAGGTTTTTTGTTGACAACTGCAATAGCATTGAATCGACAAGCTTCTACACATTTTTCACAACCTGTACAATGACTTTCATCAAAAGAGCAACTATCAACATTTCCTTCTTTTTCGAAAGCATTGGTTAAAGACAAAAAAAGATGTGAATTTGGTTCTTCTACATCACAGTCATAAAGAACAACAGAACGATTTAGAGTTTTTGCTAAATCCAAAGAAAGGGAAACAGAAAGAGTAGTTTTCCCTGTTCCCCCTTTCCCTGATGCAATTGCAATTCGCATTACCAATGACCTTCTACATTCGAATTAGATATGGGAGATAACTCCTTATTTTTAAGCTTTTCTAATGCTTCTTTTATAGTGTTATCTTGACTCAAATAAATAGATATCCCAGCTTGTGAAAGAACTCTAAAGGCCTTTGGACCACAGTTTCTAGTTACCAAAGCTTGGACATTTTTGTCCAGTACATTTTGAGCTGACTGAATACCAGCCCCCTGAGCAGCTTGATAGTTTTGCGTATTCTGTACGTACTCAGTTTGATTTGTATCAGTATCTACAATTACAAAGCCCGGAGCTCTTCCAAATCGTGAGTCAATGATTGAATCTAATCCTTTATCTTGTTGTACACCAAATGCTACTTTCATAATTTCTTACCATCCATTCTTCAATACTAGTTACGAAAACCTCTACCACGTCCTCTACCTAAACCTCTACCCATTCCACGTCCCATTCCTCTTCCAAAGCCAGCACCGTAACCGGTTCCTCTACGAAACCATCCAAAAAAACGATTGACAGGTCTGGGATTTGGCTGATTTTGAGCAGTTTGGTTTGTCTGATCTTGGGTATTTGGATTACAATTCCCCAATCCTCTTCCAGTCATTGATCCTCTTCCTTCGGGTCCAGTTCCATCAAATCCAGGCATAATTTACTCCTTTCAGTAATTCTTTATATTGTTTTACTTGAAGCAGTTTCATCAGAGTACTTCCCCGTATTCTCAATTTCAATTGCTTTTCCATGAATTAAGGCTGTAGCAACTTTATTTCTTGCTGCACGTAGAATATTCCCAAATGTTTGTCGCGATACGTCCATGTGCTTGGCTGCTTCTTCATGATACAAACCTTTTTCATCAGCTAATCGAAGAGCTTCCAGTTCGTCCTCTTTCAATAACACTACTTCTAAAAATTGCATAGGAGTACCCCCGGGTTTGAAGAAATCAACTCGGGCTTTAAAACCTATTCGTCTTCGTTTACATCCTCTGGTCATATAATACTCCTATAGTTAGCATATGCTAATTATATACTATTCCAATTTTTCGTCAAGTACATTATTCAATAGAGGAACAATTATCAGGCTTTCCGGAATCTACTCTACTGATAAGAGCGGGTGGATAGGGCATAAAAAAGCTCTGGTTTTTTAGGTAAGAAACATCATAGTGCAGTATCCATGTTTGCAAAACATGCGTAACTACCGATAAAGGTATTTTCGATTCTTTATAGTCATCCAGCAAATCTAGGAAATAGGCTTTTTCAGGTGCTTTCAGTACTTTTTTAAAATATCCGAAAGCATGGAGAAGTACATTAATAACGGATCCACACCTTGGTGGATTTCTCCATAAATACTGCAAGTGTTCATTGTATTCTTTCACTGAATCTTGGATCGTTTCTTTTCTAGCATTTGCTACTATTCTTCCTAGTACTTTTTGCTCTCGTTGATTATATCGCATTTGCAGTAATTTGTGTTTTTCTTGAAACGCAACTAGCTTTCTTACAGAAGGTGACTCCATAACACTTCTAAACTCAGCCTGTATAAACAATCTGGCAAGAAAATGATCTCGAAGTTTAGCATTCGTCAGTCTTCCTTCTTCTTCTAGTAACATAGCCGGTTTCTTTTTAAGAACCAATTCTGGAAATAAACCCTGATTTTTGGCAGAAATCAAATACCCTTTCTTCATGTCATACATTTTGACAGCTTTTACTCCACATGAGGGAGAGCGACCTTTAAGGATCATACCATCCATGTTTTGATTCTCTGACAACCAGCTCTTTGCTATCTCTTCAACCTTTTTTGTAATATCTTTTTCCGTTTCTCGTTGAATCAGATACCTGTTATTTCCATCAAATTTGAGCTGCACAGCTTTTCTGGGAATAGTTAGTCCAGCATCCACTTCAGGACAAACAGTAACAACTTTACAAAAAGGCTGCAATGCTTCAACAAGGTCGATATGGAATATCTGTCCATCATATCGACATGCATCAAACCCCAAGCATCGACTTACTCCTAAAACTGGAGTATAAAACTTATTCATACTCGCCTCCTTTACTTTCTTCCATTGTAATACTCTCCGGTACTCCTTCAAAAGAAAATGTTGTATAATACAAACATAAATCGGAGGTGAACTATGAAACGTAAGTGTAAAACTTTTTGTTCGATACTTGTCTGTGTTACGCTAGGACTGTCTCTTGCCATTAATCCCATTCATTCTGCACAAGAAAATACTCACTCTAAGACAGCCATATGTGTCAATGATCAACATATTTTTTTGCTTCAACCCAAAACAAATACAATTGAAGTTTATTCTTTATCACAAAAGAAAATTACGGAGTTTTCCGCACTACCCCCCTATCAGTCAGCTTCGACTAACCTAGTTGATATACAATGTTCGAATAACCAATTATATGTGTTGGACCAAACACTTTGCTCTATTTCTGTTTTTGATATTTCTGATATGGCAAGCAATTCCGGTTTATTCCTTTTTACAATCCCCCATTGCTCAGATATCCTTCAGAATCCTACTTCCCTTTGCATTCATAATGAAACTTTATATGTATCAGATAACCAGTCAATTATCTCCCTCACTCCTGCTGGAGAATTTTTGCAGTTCTACCATTCCCCCTCAACCAACCGAGCATCAGTCATTACAGGAGTTTCATATGGACACGAACTTACATGCATAGTGGATAATCATTCTATTTTTTCATGGAATACCTACTCTAACAACTGGAATCAACAATACAGCTCTTATGGTACGCAGTGGGGTAACTTCCAATACTGTTCTGCTTTTGTTTCAGACGGAAACCACTATGTATATGACCAGGTTAGGCAAACCGTCTATGTTTTTAACTGCTTACTTCAAACATGGAATTCAATCCCTGCATTAAAGCAGAAGAACATACAAGACTTTTCCTTGTTACACAATCAGCTATTATATGTTCAAACAGATACAAAAGGATTTCAAAGTTTTTCTTTACAGTCTTTGTCCACAGAACCCTCCTTTGAATTATCCAATAAGAAAATTAAATTTGAGCGATCGTATCAAACAAGCATCAGCAAGTATTTATATCTATGGAGTCCAACTGGAGTACCGTTACATGGAACTATTAAAAGTAGTCATCCAGGAATTCATGTACATCCAACCTCTTTTAGTGAAGCAAATATAGATATAGATATAGATATTTACATGCCCGAATTTCCCAATACAAGTACAATATCTGAGTCTATTACTATTTACATAGATAATGAAAAGCCCATAGAAATACCTATTGACGGGTCTATTGTATCGGGTAAACCGTATATACATTTAGTAAACAGTCGCAATTCTATCTTTTATAATAAGTACTCCACTGTTCAACTAAGAGTGGAACAGAATAAAGATTTTTCAGATGCTCTGGAATTTGAATTTTTACCTTCCGTTGGCAAAGATTTTTTAAATCCAGAATCCACAACTCTACAATACCCAGATAAAGAATGGGACACTGTCTCTTTTAAATGCAACCCTATTGCAGGTATTAAACCTGGGTTTTACCCGTTAACCTTAAAAGTAACGTCACCAAAGAATAAAATCGCACAAGTCTACTCATTCCAGGTTCTTGTTCAAAAGCCAATTCAGGCACAAACCAAAACCGTTCTTGGAGAACTATTCACTGCTCACTGGTGCGGGTATTGTCCTTCGGCAGAAAGAGCGATGGACGAAATTCTTCAAGAAAAAGACACGACTACTGTTAACTTTGTTAATTATTTCATTGAGTGTATTCGAGATGAACAATTGTGTAGTCCTACTACAGAAAAAAGAAAAATGTGGTACGAAGTTACAAGCACCCCTGTTGCAGTTTTCAACGGAATAGAAAAAGTTGTTGGAGGAATTCGAAGTAAAACAGAATCTGTTGCCTACAAATACAATCCTGTTGTTGAAGAATTATCTTTACAATCAACAAGTTTTCTAGTAAACGGATGGGTACAAATTAAGGAAGAACCCTCGGAAGATACTGAAGGTTCATTGCAAATTCAATCTATTATTGAAACTTCTGATGCTATTGAAAAAGAATCCGATATTCGATTACTGGAAATTTTGGTTGAAAACAATGTTGTTCGTCCTACCTGGCATAAGAACGATGAAGGTGAAATTGTAGAAGGAGAAACAACATATCATCATGTATACCGAAGCATGGTAAACGATGAAGGTGTCTCTTTGCAAACGCTTCCAAAACTTGACACCAATAGGCGGACCCACACAAGCAAACTGGTAGTACCTTCGTATGTCCAACTTGAAAACTGTTATGTTCTTCAATTCCTGCAGGATTTTACTACAAAGGAAATTTTACAAACTCAAACTATTTCTTTGGTTCCGAACCATACCGAAAAAACAATGAATGAAAGTACATTAATTAGTTGTCATAAAATAATTCCCAAAAAAGATACAAATACAATTCAAGCCGATTTCATTGTTCGTAACTTATCTGCCAACTATAAACAATACGAACTAACATGGGACATGCCCAAGGGAACCTTGTTAGATCATCAGTTGACAGTAGAAGGAATGGGTGTACTTTCAGGAAATACGCTATTGCTTCCTCCCTTTCAATCTAGCTACATAAAACTATTCGGATCCATCCAAACTGAAGAAAAAAGCAACCAATTGCTTTTTTATGCGAAAGACCTGCAGACTGACAATAAAATGTATTGTTCAACAATGATTCAAGCACATGAACAACAAAATTGGGTTCAGTTTCTTTACCCAAAAACAGATAATTTATCCACTTTACACCCTCCATTGTTTTGTATGCAAATACCCCAAGGAAGCAAAGTGTTTGTAGCTGACAACGATTCTGCAATGCACATTGATGCATTCGGATATGTCTTCTTTACCCCCAAACTTGAACCAGGCAGTAATACAGTTAATGTAAGTGTTCAATTCCCAGACAACACAAAACAAACGTTTCCCTACAGCATATACAATATCGATACACTAGAAGTTAAACCAGGAGATTTATTTGCAAAGTTTGATGGTGAAAAAGAACCAATATCCAACCCCGTCATTATTCGAAACAGCCGATCTCTTGGTAACATACAACCTTTAATAATGAGAATGGTGCCAGGGAGTTTTGGTTACGATGCTGTTACAAAAGGATTAACCATTGCCTACAAAGATACTTCTATTTCTCTTTTCATGAATAAAACAAATGCGTATATCAACGGAAAAGAAATAGTTTTAGATACGCCCCCCATATATTATTATAGAGGAGCATACTTCCCTCTGCGGATTGTTTTTGAGACCTTCGATTACAAAGTGCTATGGAATAGTAAAAGTCACAGCATAATAGTTACGAACGAGAAGGAGTAAAACTGAACTTTAGAAGAATAACTCCGTCAAGTTGATACAAACCTAAGTAACAATGGTTGCGGATTTTAGAATGCAAGTATAGCTAGAAACACACCGGCTGCTACTGCTGAGCCTATTACTCCAGCTACATTTGGACCCATTGCATGCATAAGTAGGTAATTGTGTGGATTGTATTTCTGTCCCTCTTTGTTAACAACACGAGCGGCCATCGGCACAGCCGATACACCCGCTGCTCCCACGAGAGGATTAATCTTATTCTTACAGCATGCGTTCATAATTTTTGCGAACAACACACCCGTTGCAGTTCCAACACAAAAAGCAATCAATCCAAGTAATAGAATACCTAGTGTTTCCAGTCGTAAAAACTGTTCAGCACCTAGTTTAGATCCTACTGCCAAACCCAAAAATATGGTAACAATATTAGTAAGTTCATTCTGAAGTGTTTTCGATAATCGTTCTACTACTCCGCATTCTCTAACTAAGTTGCCAAATACTAATGCTCCTATTAAAGGTGTAGCAGAAGGAAGTAGGATAATGCAAAGCAATAGTAGCGCAATGGGGAACAAAATCTTTTCTGTTTTTGATACAGTACGTAATTGTTTCATTTCAATTTTTCGTTCTTTTTCTGATGTCAATGCTTTCATAATAGGAGGTTGGATAACCGGTACAAGGGCCATATAGGAATAAGCTGCTACTGCAATCGCTCCAAGCAGTTGAGGAGCAAGTTGAGAAGAGACAAATATAGCGGTTGGACCATCAGCTCCCCCAATGATTCCAATGGAAGCAGCTTCTTTTAAACCAAAAGGAAGTCCGGCATATTGAGCTAAAAGGATCGATCCGAAAAAGGTAAAGAAGATACCAAATTGGGCTGCAGCACCGAGTATCAGCATTTTTGGATTGGCAATTAACGGACCAAAATCAGTCATTGCTCCAACTCCCATAAATACAATTAAAGGAAATACCCCCGTTTCAATCCCAAAATGATAAATCATTCCTAGAAATCCATTTGGTCCAGATATACCAGCAATAGGTATATTTGCCAGTATGCCCCCAAATCCAATGGGAATTAACAATAAAGGTTCAAATTCTTTCTTTATGGCAAGCCAAATAAGTAATAATCCAACTAGGATCATTACCAGCTGACCCCACGTAATGTTATAAATCCCTGTTGACTGTAAAAGATGCTGTAACATATCAATTGTATTCATATGAGTTCAACCTTTCGTTATTACTGAATTTCCAGTAATTTCTGGTCAGCATAAACAGCATCTCCAACATGTGTAAGAATATTCACAATGGTTCCTGAAAATGGCGTTTTTACTTCAATTTCCATTTTCATAGCTTCTAACATAAACACAACATCCCCTTCTCTGACAGTGTCTCCTTTCTTCTTAAGAATTTTTAGCACTTGACCTGCCATAGGGGCTTGAATATTTTGGAGTTCTTGCGAACTGGTTTTTGTCTTTACGGGTTGTTCTTTTTCTTCGGATGTGCCAATTGAAACTTCATATTCGTGACCATCCACCAGCACTTTATTATTTTCTACTTGCACACTATACGTTGTTCCATCCAGAGCAATTGAATAACTAGATGAAGAACCGATAGTAGGTTTTTTTACTTTTTTCCGAATCATCACTTTTGCATTCCCTAACAAATACTGTACACCTTTGTTCTTGCATGAAGCAACAATAAAAATGTTCTCATCATTTACATCAAGATTATTCTCTTTCAATACTTTTATTGCAGCATCAATTCCTTTCGATGGATCTTCATCCTGCAACTCGATTACTGTTTTGTTCGTGGGTTCCAAGTTTAATTGTTTCTTTGCCAACTCCACAACAGTTTTATCCGGTTCTACAGGAGTGTTCCCATAGTAACCTAAAACCATTTTCCCATACCCTTCTGCAATTTTCTCCCAAGGTCCAAAAATTACATTATTAAAAGCTTGTTGGAAATAGAATTGAGAAACAGGTGTTACGGAAGTACCAAACCCACCTTTCCGAATGACGTCTTCCATTGCAGCTATTACTTTCGGAAGTCGGTCTAGTGTCCCGTTATCACGCATCATTTGAGTATTTGCAGTTAAAGCCCCACCGGGTAAAGCAGAAAAAATAATAATGGGTTGCACTTCTAAGGCTTCTGGAGGTAAGAAATAATCTTTCATGCACTCTTGGAACACTTCTTCTGATCGAAGAATTTTCTTTTCATCTAATCCTAAATCCCACTGGGTATGTTTTAATGCATGAATCATGGTTAGCATATCGGGTTGAGCAGTTCCACCAGATACAGGTTTTCGTGCTAAATCAATGGCGTCTGCTCCTCCTTCCAGAGCTGCCAAATAGCAGGCAATAGAAGTACCAGCAGTTTCATGAGTATGAAATCGAACAGGAATATCTTTAGGTAGAATTTCTTTTGCCATTCGAACAGTTTCTTTCACTTTGTTCGGATGGGATGTTCCGGAAGCATCTTTAAAACACAAAGAATTAAACTGAATTCCTTTGTCTAAAATAGCTTCCAGTGTTCGCTTATAAAATGCAACGTCATGGGCTCCTTCACAGCCAGGAGGTAAATCCATGAGAGTAATAACAGCTTCATGTTTCAGTCCTTCTTCACGAATGCACTGTGCAGAATATAAAAGATTATTTGGATCGTTTAACGCATCGAAGTTTCTTACTGTTGTCATTCCATGCTTTTTAAACATTTTTGCATGCAATTGAATAATGTCTTTTGGTTGGGATTCCAAACCAACAACATTCACTCCTCTGGCAAGAGATTGGAGATTAATATCCGGTCCCACAATAGAGCGAATCGTATCCATCATAGTAAAAGCATTTTCATTACAGTAGAAGAAAAGACTTTGGAATCGAGCTCCTCCACCTACCTCAAAATGAGTAATACCAGCTTCTACAGCTGCTTCCAATGCAGGCAAAAAATCATTGGTTAAAACTCGTGCCCCGTACACCGATTGAAAGCCATCACGAAAGGAAGTGTCCATTACTTCTATTCTTTTTAAACTCATGATTAACCCTCTTCCCTGGCTGCATCTATATCTCTCTGATGCAAGGCAGCAGCTGCCAGTGCTGCAATAATTCTTTTCTGATCAGCATGACTTGTTTTCAACGATGTCTTCTTTTCAATAGATATTGTAATTGCTGATACTCCCATAACAGTAAAAATTAAAATAACAAGAAACAGGAATACCGTGCCCATTCCTGAAAGCATAATAGAAAATCCTTGATAGATCATGCTTGTACTCCTTTGTTTGCAGTACTTTTGTCAGGCACACACACAATTCTGCTCTGCAACTCTTCTTCAAATGTTTTTAATCCGGATTGTTGGAAAGAAACTAAAAATCGAAAATAGTTTGAGAGAAATCGGGGAATAAACTCATCTTTATTCACCTCTTGGTGCAGTTGAATATTTAAAGATGTAGCAGGTTGATCAATATCCATCAATTCTTCTTCAGTCATGTTCAGATTCACCCCAATCCCAACTGCAATACCCTCTAAAACAGAACCAATCCACTTACTCTCAGCTAGAATACCTGCAATTTTCTTTCCATTTATCAGTACATCGTTGGGCCATTTAATGGTACATTTGATATTTAACGGTAAGATATACTCTTCTAGAACCTTCACTGCCACAATGGAAGAAAATTGAGTTAGGTCAGCCACATAGGGAAGAATGGTTGAGTTCCCTTTCAGAAAAATGGATAGGTACATATTTCCCATATTAGAAGATATCCAAGTTCTACCTAATCGTCCTTTACCAACTGTTTGTCTTCCAGCAATAACAACACTGTTATCGGGAAGTATGTCCATGTGCTCAAATACATACGAATTGGTAGAAACTAACTCATCAAAATAAAATATAGGCTTTCCGATTTTATATACCATATCTACATTATAAAGAGACAATGAGGACAAAGTGACAAATTAGTTACATGAAATGTAGAAAGATGTTAAAAGAAATAAAGCCTACAAAGGATTTGAATAAACTTCTGTAGGCTTTATTAAATTTGTATTTAGGAAGGTAATAGTGTTTTTTCTTCCACAGGCCAGATAAGTGCTCCCACAAAATATAGAATGAAAGAACCAAGGACGCCAGGAATAAATCCATGTATTTCTAAAGGTTTAAAAATCATCCAACCCAAAGCTATAATAAATCCTCCCACCATGGAAAGAATAGCTCCTTTTTTAGAAACTTTTTTCCAATACAATCCAAATAAATAGGGAGCCAAACAGGTAGAAGCAATAATAGCCCAGGAAAAAGCGGTGAGTACTAACACAAGTGCAGGTGGATTCCAGGCAATCACAATAGATATGATACCAATAGCAACATTAATGATACGACTAAAAACTAATTCCTGTTTCTCATTAATATCTTTATGCAAAGTATCCATCCAAACATCTTTAATTAAAGAAGTAGAAGAAATAATAAGCACAGACGAGAAAGTAGACATTCCAGCTGCAATGACACCAATAAAGAAAATGGAAATACCAACAACAGGCATTACACCATTTACCAGCGTTGGAAGAGCTAAGTCAACATTTTGAATATTAGGGTACAATACTCTAGTTAATGCCCCCAACAAATATGGCACTACTGCCATTGAACCTCCGATGGTTGCAATTAGCGTGCCCCAACGAAGAGCTTTATCATTTTTGATAGAATAGAAACGGGCAACCATCTGAGGCATTCCCCGTACACCCAAACTAACAATCAACATAAAGGAGATTAATCCGGAAAAGCCCCATACACCAGGTGTTTCAACAAGTCCTGTTTGAATAGCTTGTAGTTTAGCAACACCAGCCGTGATTCCGCCAATTTTCTGAACCGAAGAGATTAATAAAAAGATTAATCCACCAACCATAATTATAGCCTGTATGAAACCTGTCCATACAACAGCCAAGTATCCTCCAAACATAACATACACTGACCCATTGACCCCAGATATTAATAGTCCAACTGTATAAGGAATATTCAAAATTCTGGAGTGATGCACGTGAACAAAAACTTACTC
>CAYRBR010000013.1:0-24358 GCA_964422555.1 uncultured Caldisericota bacterium
GGAATAAAATGACATTAACTCGATTAAATCTGGCCGATAATCTTTCATCGGCTGCTAATCTTGTAATGGGTGAAACGATCGAGAAATGTCCATTTGCACTAATTCGAGATATCCCAGTTGAGTTTTCGGATGAATCCTCCCATGCATTATCAAGAAGGTTGTTGATGAGTCCGGATGAATGTATGATTTTTGGATCAATGCCAAACTGGGGTCCTGATAATGATAAGTCCTCTATTCCACAATTTTCCTAATGAAAACTAGAAGTTTTTTTGTTCCGGAAACATCTGTTCGATTTCCTTATGTTTCGTTGAGTGGAAAAGATTTACATCATCTAAAAAAAGTGCTGCGATTAAAAAAGGGAGACAAGATTTCAATTGTTACAATGAAAAATAGGTATACGGGTTGTATTCAAGAGCTACATGAGAAAACTGCATTGATCTTTTTATCCAGTCGAGTTGAATCCCCTTTAGAAGACTATAAGGTTCATTTGATCCAGGGTATTCCGAAGGGAAGAAAAATGGATTTCATTATAGAAAAAGGAACCGAAATTGGAATTTCATCATTTCATCCCGCTATTTTCCAGCGAACCGTTCCTGTTTTTTCAAAAGATAAGGGAGAAGAGAGGGTTTGTCGGTGGCAAAGAATTGCGCAGGCTGCTACAAAACAATCTGGTAGCCAAACAGTCCCTGCAGTTTTTCCCATTCAAACGCTTACAAATGTCTTAAATGGTATTGAGCTATCCCCTGAAACGCTTCTTCTAGTAGCTTATGAATCGGAAGAACAACAAGATTTATGCCAGATACTGAGAAAAACAGATAAAAACACAATTCGAGATTGCTGGATTGTGATTGGTCCGGAAGGGGGGATTGCTCCCTCTGAAATGGAAGATCTTATGAAAAACAATTTTAAGTCTGTTACACTTGGTCATCAAATTTTACGCACTGAAACTGCAGGTTTTTTTATGGCTGGATTGATACGGTATTTAGTGGAGTATCAAACATGAACACATTTTACATAGCAACGTATGGGTGTAAGGTAAATCAATATAATTCGCAAATGATTCAACAACAAGTAAGCGAAAAATATTCCGAAGTTTCTGATTGGAAAGATGCTTCTTTGGTAATTATTAACGCATGTGTGGTAACAGAGAAAGCAGAGCGGGAAGTTTTGTCTTTTTGCAGGAGAATTAAAAAAGAATCAACGTGTTTACTTATTTTAACCGGTTGTCTATCTCCCGGACTAAAAACATTTCTTGAAGAACAAGGAATTCAGCATTTTGCTAAGGATAAAGATTTCAAAGCATTGTTTGGTTTTCTGCAACTCGATCAACTTCACAGCAGGCAGCTCATTTTACATGATTTTGGGACCCGAACAAGAGCATTTGTGAAAATACAATCTGGTTGTAATCAATTTTGTTCCTATTGCATAGTACCCTTTGTAAGGGGAGCAATTCAATCCAGAACAAGAGATGACATTTTTGAAGAGATATCTTCTCTGGTTGATTCGGGCTATAAAGAGATTGTTTTAACGGGAACACAGGTTGGATTGTATAATGATCCTGAGAATAAAAACTACTGTTTTTATTCTCTATTACAAGATATTGGAGATACTTTTTCAAACTCCTTACATCGAATTCGTATTTCATCAATTGGACTTCGCTTTGTTACAGAACAGTATGCTGAACTTGTTAATCGATATCCTCTGTTTTGCAATCACCTGCATGTATCTCTGCAATCCGGAAGTGATTCTGTTTTAGGGCGAATGAATAGAAACTATACAACAGAAGAGTTTTATAATATGTTTCGAATTTTAAAGAACCGCATTGAAGATTTTCAAATTTCAACCGATATCATTGTTGGTTTTCCTGGAGAAACAGAACAGGATTTTATTAATACGATTGAATTTGTTCAGAAAATACAATTTTCCAGAATTCATGTATTTCCTTATTCTAGGCGATCAGGAACAGCAGCAGACCAATTTGAACATCAGTTAACCTATCCTGTTAAAAAGACAAGAAGAGATAAGTTACTTGCAATAGAAAATGGGATTCGTTATACTATTCACAAAAATTATGTGGGTAAGACTGTTCAGATCCTTCTTGAAGGAAATGGCACTGGGCTTACACGCAATTACATTCGGGTTCGATTGCAGGATCTCGAGTGTAGGTGTAGAGTGGGTTGTTTGTACCAAGTACGGGTGACCCATGCCGATGTAAATTGTTTATATGCAAGTCTGAAAGGGTGATGATTTTTTAGATGGCTCAAGCACAGAGAAGAGATAATGAAAGCTTCGACTCTTTACTGAACCGTTTTAAGCAAGATTGCGCTAGACAGGGAATAATTTCGGATATTAAAAAACATCAGTTTTTTTATCCCCCAAGCGTTATGCGTCGTAAACAGATTGCTTCTGCTAAGAAGCGCCGTCGCAAAGTAAAAAAATAGCTTATACCCGTGAACAGTAATTCGGGCTCTGGTGACAGGGCCCTTTCCAAATTTTTTTCATGTTTCGATCCTATTCGACTTGTCATTTTATTCTTTGCATTTTTATGCATTTTTGCATTGGTTTTTTCCTATGATTATCAAAACCGATCCGATTTTTCAATTGGTGATACTGCACCAAGAGACCTTTATGCAAAAAGGTCAGTTGTTCCCTATTACAATCGTGTCAAAACAGATAAGCTTAGAGAAGAGGCTGCTGCTGACGTAGAAATACGACTGACACAGAATACTGCTATTGCAGATGAAACAATAGACCAGATTAATTATTTGTACCAGCAAATTTTAGACGAAAGAAATAACCGGCTAAAAAAAGATTCTGAAAAGATTGATGAAATTTCTGATTTATTAGGACTGTCCGATGATGAAATTACAATAGCAGAATATCTTTTAACAACAGAACCTGATACCATAACACAAATCTTCGAAGCAGCCACCACCATTGACTTAGATTTATTGGAAATGGGGGTTCGTAAAGAGAATCTATTAAGAAAGTATGAAACAATTGATTTAGTCGCCCTGGCTAATGACATTAATGAAAGACCTGAAACAAGTGAAGCCATCGCTTTTATAGCCAAAAAAGAATTACGACCCAACCTATCTGTTGATGAAGAAGCAACCCGAATAGAAAAAGAAAAAGCCCGTGAGAGAATTATCCCCATCCAGGAAAATATTCGCATGAACGAAAAGCTGGTTGAAAAGGGCGATATTTTAACAACTGAAGACATTGAGCGATTACGAGCAGCAGGATACTTAGAAACTACCGGGAACTGGATAATATGGGTTCATTCTCTTGTGTATCCATTTTTACTTCTTTTGTTTTTATTCCTATATGCTATTTTTTCGGATAAGCGCGAGTGGATCGTATCTCTTCATAAATATGTCCTTCTGTTGGCATCTGTTGTTGGCATGATTGCATTAACTCGATTTGTGATTCCCGTTAGTGACAGCATGGTTCCTCTTTTTATGTTTTCCATACTGTTAACCATTTTTTATACGAAACCTTTTGGGTATTATCTGACAACCATATTAGTGCTATTGTTCTTCCCATTTTTCGGAATGGATTTTGTCATCTGCACTGTGTATCTTTTTTCTGTCTTTATTGCTATTCAATTGTTTTCTACATTCCGATCCTATGCTAATTACATTCAGAAGTGTTTTACCATTGCATTGTTCTTTGGGGTGTTGTCTCTTGTTTTAATTAGCATATCTCCAGGCTATTTTCTTACCACTAACGTGTACCTTTATGCGCTGATTATGTTTTTAAACGGGGTAGTATCCGGTCTGTTTACATTGGGCATTATTTTACTATTAGAGCGGGTATTTCTTTTTGTTACTCCCCTTCGGTTAATTGAGCTAAGTGATTCGAATTCCCCCCTATTAAGGCACCTATTTGAGGTAGCTCCTGGGAGTTATCAGCATTCAATTATGGTTGCCAATATTGCTTCACATGCAGCAGAAAGAATTAATGCTAATGATATGTTGGTACGAGTTGGAGCTTATTATCATGATATTGGTAAATCGGTGTTTCCTTTTTATTTTACAGAGAATAGCAGTGGGAAGAATATTTTGGACGACAAAAATCCTACAGAATCAGTAGATATTATTAAAGGGCATGTTACAAACGGAGAGAAACTAGCCGAAAAAATTAGATTACCAAATGAAATACAACGTTTTATAACAACCCATCACGGAACGACTCGAATTAGCTTCCTTTTCCAGGCAGCTCAGAAAGTAAACCCCGATTTAACAGATGATTCGGAATTTCGATATCCCGGACCAAAACCCATTTCAAAAGAAGAAACTATTCTAATGCTATCCGATTCGATTGAAGCTGCGATTCGATCCTTACCCGATAAAAGTACGGATAGTATACGATCTAAAATTGAGTCTATCATTGATTCAAAAATAAAAGATGGTCAACTTAATGAATCTCTTTTGAGTTTTCAGGAACTTCAACAAGTTAAAGAATCATTTGTGTTTACCCTTGACTCTCTTTATCATTCTCGAATTTCGTATCCTGTTTCCCAGGGTTTTGAGAAGAAAAGCAAACCCCCTAAAAAAACCAAAAAGAAAAATTATTTTTCAAAAAGAGGTAGAGTATGACCAGTATTGAATATAGTGTTGATGATGCTGTACCGGACTTGCCTTTAGATAGTATAAAAAAAGATGTTAATGTACTATTGAAGGACTCCATCTTTCGTTCTTTCCCAGCAAACTCAGTTATTAGTGTAGCGTTTGTTCATGAATCTTTAATGAAAGAACTAAATTCTGAATATCGTTCTGTCTGTCAGACAACAGATGTGTTAACGTTTCCTATCCATGAGAAAATAGAATCCACGTATTTAGTGGGTGAAATTATCCTATGTGTTGAGGAGGCAAAAAGGGATGCAGCTACCTTAGATATTAGCTTACAGCACGAATACATGTGGTTGTTTACACATGGATTTTTGCATTTACTTGGATACGATCATCATACGGAGGAAGAACTGAAAACCATGCGAAAGCTTGAAAACTCTTTATTGAAAAAACTCAATCCTGAATGGGGAGGAAACTATTAATGGGCGGTGATTGGATCTATATTATAAGCATTTTACTTCTTATCTTGATTTCTGCCTTTTTTTCGGGTTCTGAATTAGCTTTATTGACGGTGAATAGAGTAAAGCTGAATAGTATGTTTGAAGATGGTTCTATTCGAGCTGATAAAGTATTACAGTTAATCAAAGATCCGAACAAACTTATCACCGGTATTTTAATCGGGAACAATATCGTAAATATTCTTGCTACCTCACTTGCAACCAGCTATGCAACCAAAGTACTCCCAAATGAAAAAATCGCTGTTCTTGTCAGTACTGTTGTTCTAACACTACTCATTGTTATTTTCGCAGAGATGTTTCCAAAAACTGTTAGTAATGCCAATTCTCTGAAAATTAGTTTGTTAGTTTACTATCCAGTACGGTTTTCATTGTTTGTTTTTACCCCTTTAATTTGGTTGTTTACGCATGTAAATAACCTTCTTCTGAAAATATTTCGCATTAACAGTTGTGAGAGTTCTTTGGCTATGAATCACAGAGAACTTGAAACCGTAATCGATATGTCTCAAAAAGAAGGAATGATTCACCAAAACGAACAAGCTATGCTGAAAAGTGTGTTTGAGTTTAGTGAGACTCATGTCAGTGATATTATGGTACCTAGAGTTGATATGGTATGTCTGGATATTGAAGATGGAATTGAAGAGTTTTTTAAAATTGTTCGAGAGAATGGACTTTCAAGAATCCCTGTTTATGAAGATAAACCCGATAATATTATTGGTGTATTGTTCGTGAAAGACGTGATACGGTGGGTTTCAAACCATAAATCTATTCAAGACATGAAAATTAAGGCAACCATTCGACCCGTTGATTTTGTCCCTGAACCAAAACTGATTGACCAGTTGTTTAATGAAATGCGAAACAAGAAATCACACATTGTGATGGTTGTAGACGAATACGGCGGAGTATCTGGTTTAGTTACCCTAGAAGATATTTTAGAGGAAATTGTGGGTGAAATTCAAGATGAGTTTGATTCTGAGGAAGAACTAAGCAGACAGCTGAAAGATGGGACATACGAAATCCTTGGGGATTACCCAATTGATGATTTTAACGACAACTTTTCTGTTGATATTGATGAAGAGGATATTGATACTATATCAGGATTTATGTTCAGTCAGCTAGGACATATTCCTCATGTGGGCGAAAAGGTAGAATACAAAAATCTTGTGTTGACTGTTCGAGCAATGGATGACCGAAGAATCACGAAAGTGAGTGTTAAAATACTTGAACAACCATCTTCTTGTGAAGAACAAAAAGATAGTAAAGGGGAAAACGGATGAATATGTACTGTATAGGAAACTGGAAAGAAAACATTTCTCCCTCTTCAACAACAGAGTATTGTACTGCTCTCAATCAACTTCTAGAAAAAAATCCTGTTAACTCTTCAGTAATTATGGTTCTTGCCCCCTCCTTCCTGTCAATACCCTATACGGGAGAGTTATCTCAATGCGTATATCGATCTGCTCAAAATTGCTCTACTAATGCTTCCGGTTCCTTTACCGGAGAGATTAGTCCATCGTGGTTCCGAGAAGTAGGCGTTTCATTCTGCATTATTGGACATTCAGAACGGCGCAATATCTTTCACGAAACAAATGAACAGATCGAAAAGAAATTCCATCTATTGATAGAAAAAAACGTGATGCCTATTGTGTGCGTTGGCGAAAATGACAAAAGCATGTCAGATAAGAAAAGAATAGACTTTATCCATTCACAGCTAAAGTGTTTTCCCCGAGATAAAAACTTTCTTATAGCCTATGAGCCGATATGGGCGATTGGTACGGGGGATATCCCATCGGATCAGTGGATTCATAAAGTTGCTCTTGCGATTAAGGAACGGTTTCCAAAAGCAGCTGTTCTTTATGGTGGGAGTGTGAATCCAGATAATTCAAAAACTTTGGCGGAAATTCCATCTCTTCAAGGATTTTTAATTGGTGGAGCTTCTCTGGATCCTCTCGGGTTTCATTCCATTGCCAAGAACATTGAGAAATCTATCGATGGAGTGTAAGAAGCAATGCGAACCAGGAACACTTTATTTTGTCCCTACTCCCATTGGTAATCTTAAAGATATAACATTACGAGCGCTCGAAGTTTTACAAACTGTTGAATGGGTTGCGTGTGAAGATACGCGAAGAACTCTTAAACTTTTATCGGCTTTTCAGATTAAAAAGAAATTGATTAGCTACAATGAACATACTTTACACAAAAATAGCGATCTGATTGATAAATTGTTGTCCGGGGATTCGATCGCTCTTGTCTCGGATGCAGGGATGCCATTAATTGCCGATTCTGGATTGGAATTGTTGCAGGCTTGCCGTGAAAAAACGATCCCAACTTGTGTTCTTCCTGGTGCAAATGCTGTAGTTACATCTCTTGTCAACTCAGGTTTTTCGGTCCAGAATTTTGTATATGTAAATTTTCTTCCAAGGAAACGAAGTAAGTTATTCGATTTGTTGGATAAAACAAAAAAAATAGGATTTACGGTTTGTGCTTTCGAATCACCTCATCGATTAATTAAGTCTTTGGCATTAATGGAAGAATTTGATCCGGAAATGGAGATTTGTATTTGTAGAGAAATGACAAAGAGGAACGAAGAGATATATTGGGGACTCATTTCTGATGTTCATCGTGAATGGAAGGATAGAGAAATTAAAGGAGAGGTATCTTTGGTTTATAGATTTTCTTCAGGAGTGAAATATGAGTAAAAAATTTTATGTAACCACGCCAATTTACTATATAAGTGGGAAGCCCCATATTGGTCATTTGTATACTTCTACTGCAGCTGATATTCTGAAACGGTACCATGCTTCTCGGGGAGAAGAAACACTATTCTCAACCGGAAGTGATGAGAATTCTCAAAAAGTAGTTCTTGCTGCTGAAAATCAAGGAATTCCTGTGAAGGAATATGTAGATAAAGAAGCCGATAAATGGATTCAGTATTTTTCCCTTTTCCACATATCATATGATCGTTTTATCCGTACAACCGACGAAGACCATAATAAAGCTGTCGCAATAATTATGGATAGGCTTTTTAACGAAGGTTTTGTTTACAAGGGTAAGTATGAAGGTTGGTATTGTGTAGATTGTGAATCCTTTTGGACGGATAAAGAGGTAGAAGATGGACACTGTCCAGAGTGTCATAGAGAAATTAAGAAAATTTCAGAAGAAAATTATTTTTTCAAATTAAGTGCATTTCAAGATCAACTTTTGTCTTTTTACGAAGATAATCCGAAGGCCATTGAGCCTGGTTCTCGCTATAACGAAGTAGTGAGTATGATAAAGGGAGGTCTTCATGATATTTCCATTTCTCGCAACACGCAAGATTGGGGAATACGACTACCTTTTGACAAAAAACATGTTCTATGGGTTTGGTTTGATGCACTCATCAATTATTTAACTGTTGCTGGATTTAACAAAAATGAGGAACAGTTTTTAAAATGGTGGCCAGCGGATTGTCACTTAATGAGTAAGGATATTATTCGGTTTCATTGTGTAATATGGCCTGCTATGCTTATGGCTTTGGGTTTGGAACCAGCCCATAAGGTGTTTGTTCACGGTTGGTGGTTGACTGATGGTGAAAAAATGTCTAAATCTAAGGGGAATGTAGTAAACCCAACCGAAGTACTGGATAATCTTTGTGAAAAAACAGGCATTGATAAAGATTTGGCAGCTGACGTTCTTCGCTGGTTTATGTTTAAAGAAACAACATTTGGAGAAGATGCCGTATTCTCGATGGATCGGTTGCTTGATCGCTATAATTATGATTTGGCAAACGATCTTGGGAATTTAGTAAATAGAGTTTCTGCAATGAACGGTAAATACTTTGATGGAATTGTTCCAGATGGGAACTATGTGTCAGATGAGGTAGAAAAAGTTTTTGCCGATTATGTGTTTGACTATATTCAACAGATGGATCATTATCATTTTAAAGAAGCAATTGAAACCACTTGGAAGCTTATACGTCGTTGCAATAAGCTCATTGAAGAACAAAAACCATGGGAATTAGTGAAACAAGATAAGCAAGAATCATTGAAAAATCTTCTTTATACCTTGCTTGAAGGAATCCGTATTGCATCGTTACAAATATCTCCTTTCATGCCAACTTTTTCTGAAAGAGTGTTGGAAAGTTTTGATCAAAAAATGGATTTTGATTATACATTACGATATCTCAAAATAGGTATACAAACTACCTTTCCAAAAGTTCTATTTCCTCGTGTGAAGAAAGAAAAAAAACAGACCTCTCCCAAAAAGGAAACAGAAAAAAAGAAACCAGCTATTGAACAGACCATTTCTGAATGTTCGATAGACGATTTTGCAAAATTTGATTTTCGAGTTGCTACCATTGACGATGCAAAACCGCATCCAAATGCTGATAGACTATTAGTTTTACAAGTCCTGGTGGGAGAAACAAAAAAACAAATTGTGGCAGGTATCGCTAAATACTATAAACCAGAAGAACTAATTGGGAAAAAAGTTCTGATTGTTAACAATCTGAAACCTGTTGAGTTACGAGGAGAAAAATCAGAAGGTATGGTAATGTGTGCTTCCAATAAAAAGGGATTGTGTGTAATGTCTCCTGAAGATTGCACTATGGAGTCAGGAACAAAAGTGAAATGATCGGTTTTATTGATTCACATGCACACATACCTACTTGCAAAGAAGATAATTCTCAAATTATTCAAGAAGCCAAAGAAAATGGTCTTATTAGAATACTAAACGTTGGATTTGATGTACCATCTTCCCGGGAATCGTTGCAATTATCTAAAGAATATGACTGGATTGATTCTTCATTTGGTATTCACCCTCATTTTATTGGGGATGAAAAAGAAAACATCATTCCTTTCCTGCAAGCACAATCTAAAGAAAAGAAGTACTGTGCCGTAGGAGAAATTGGAATGGATAAGGTAAAAAGCGAGACCGATATTAAGGTCCAGAAGGAGTGGTTTCGGTTGCAGGTTGCATTTGCTTGTGAAAAGAATTACCCTGTAATTGTCCATAACCGGAATGCCGACGAAGAGGTATATGGAGTTCTCTCTGAATTTTCTTCGGTAAAAGGCGTTATGCATTGCTTTTCATCGGATTCCCGTATGGCAGAGAAATTTCTAGAAATTGGAATGCATATTTCTTTCTCAGGGAATATTACTTATAAAAACAGCAATGAATTGCGACTAGCAATCAAGATGGTTCCTGATGACCGCTTATTGCTTGAAACAGATTCTCCTTATCTAACTCCAATTCCTTACCGAGGGAAATCACTAAATCGTCCTGTTTTTGTAAAAAAGGTATATGAAAAAGCTGCAGAATGTAGACAAATTGATCTTGAAAGTTTGACAAAGCAAGTTCACTCAAACTATAATAAGTTATTTCATGGAGGGTAATATGTCTGTTGATGGTAGGACGATTAATGAATATTTGTCTACGATATTAGTAGAATGTCCGGAAGATCCTAGCTGGAATGGCTGGCAAGTTCAATCAGAGACGCCGATAGAACATGTATACGGAGCAGTTGATGCGTCTGAACATCTTTTGAATTCTGTTACGATTCAGGTCCCTTCGCTTTTTATTGTGCACCATGGAATGTTCTGGAAAAATTCAAATCCATCTCTTTATAATAGTACCTACCGAAAAGTAAAAACTCTTTTAGATGCTAAATCGTCTCTTTATGCTTCTCATTTACCTCTGGATATTCATCCCGAAATGGGGAATAACATTTCGCTTCTCCGATATCTTAGCCCTATTGAAGACTCAATCGAGTCATTTTGCCAGTATAAAGGATACAATATCGGATATAAAGGACTTCTGCATCATCCTGTTGACAGAGACTCCATTAGGGCTCTCTTTAAAGAAGCTATCAATGAACCAGTAGTGTTGTTACCTTTTGGAAAAAAGGAGATACATACGGTTTGTGTATGCTCTGGAGATGGAACAGATTATATTCATGATGCAGTTCATCAGAAACAAGATTTATTTATTACGGGCGAGTTTTCTCATACAATGTATGTATATGCTCAGGATCATGGCATAAATGTGATGTGTTTAACTCACTATGGATCTGAGAAGTATGGCGTACTAAATCTTTGCGAAAAACTCCAGAATGAATTTGCTCTTCCATTTACTTTTATAGATTTTTCACCCATACAAGATTTTAAAGAATAGGGGGGACATTATGTTGCGAAAAACTATTGTTAGTCTAGTAGTATTCATCATGTGTCTATCGTTTGCAACAGCATATCAGAATTTCTGTCTTGCAGATGTTACTCATTATCGATCTGATTATACTTTTTCTGGCCAGACTCCTATTAATTTTCAACCCCCCATTCGAACATCGTGGGTTGAAATAGTTGGGGCATCCAATTCTTGCCCTATTGTTGTGGGTGAAAAGCTTTACATTTCTACTACATGGGGACTTATCTGTTATAACGCAAAATGGGGAACGAAAATTTGGCAATTCTGCGACAAAGACTTCCATAATTCCTCTCCTTGTTACCACGATCAAGTAGTTTATGCCGGTAGAAAGAATGCAATGTACGCAGTGGAAGCCGATACTGGTTATCAAAAGTGGAAATATGATACTGGGAAAGACAGTGTGAATTCATCTCCCGTATTTTATCAAAATCATATCTATTTTGCTTCTGGGAAAATGCTCTTCTGTTTAGATGCCAAAACTGGTAAGAAAGTTTGGGATATAGGATTTGGGCAAACAATTAATCTGCCTGTAGCTTTTGGTAAAGAACGTTTTTTTGTTGCTGCTGAAGATCGTATCTATGCTTTTTCTATTAAAGATCACAAAAAGGTATGGGAATACCAAACAATAAATGATATTTTGTTTGGTTTCTGTGTTAATGAAGATAAATTAGTGTGTCCTGTTGATGATACTTTATTTTGCTTGGATGTTCGTACTGGAAAACAAGTGTGGAAGACGTTTTATCCAAATTCCAATGCCACCAACCCTCCGTCCTATTTTGATAGTTATGTATATGCCGCATTTGATCAGTTCCTTTATTGTGTAGATATCAATACAGGGAATTTAGTCTGGCAGTTTGAAGCAGGTTATTTTGTTGAATCTGCTCCAGCTGTATCTGACGAATATATTTGGATCGGAGCAGATGATTTTCTCCTGTATTGTCTAGATCGTAAAACTGGTAACAAACTGTATTTTGCACTTGTTGGTAGCACATCTAAATATATTGTTATAGACAAAAACAGAATCTATTCATTATCAGTATATGGAGAATTATTCAGTTTCTTACATGACGCAATGAAGCGAAGAAGTTATGTGGAATTTGAAATGTGGGTTGGACGAAATTATGTGAGAGATAATGGGAAAACATATACGATCGATGCCCCACCCTTTATTCAGGATGGACGAACAATGGTGCCAATACGACCTATTGGTGATGCACTTGGAGCTGAGGTTATTTGGTATCCCAATGACAAGAGAATTGCCTATAGTTTAAAAACTCAATTTGTCCAAATGAAAGTTAATGATTCCATTGCCTATGTTAACGGGAAAAGCTTTACTATGTCAGTCCCACCAGTTATATCAAACGACCGGGCCTTTGTTCCATTACGATTTGTTGGAGAAAAACTGGGAGCTAAAATTCAGTGGAACGCAAATGAAAAAAAGGTAACAATTAATTACCCATAAATAATAAAAAGTAAAAAAAAAGCCCTGGAGTTACCCAGGGCTTTTTTTTATTTCTTGAAGTTTTCGAATATGCTTATCTCATCCTGCATATGAATTCTTTTCAGTACGTCTGTAATTTTTCCTGATGCTTGCTTTAATCCCCCCAAGATTGTAACGGGAGTTTTAATTATTTCTTCGCAAATGGAAAGAACTTCCTGATGAAGTGTATTCGTAGGGAAAATCTTGTTTGCAATACTATGGGTAACGGCTTCCTGTGCAGTAATTATTCGACCAGTATAGAGAAGTTCTTTCGTGTAACGCATACCTGCTATATGTAGTAATTGGGATATTCCGCCAAAGGCAGGAGTAATGGAATTTTTAATTCCTGGGAAACCAAAAGTCGCATCTTCGGAAATATACACTAAATCTGCCATTAAAGCTAATTCAAAACCAGCATCAAGAGCTTTGCCTTGCACTTCTGCAATAACAGGCTTTTGAATTTCAGAAAATTTATTAAAAACTTTCCATCCAAAATGCCCAAATTCATTTAGATCTTCTTTACTATTTACTAATTCGTTAGTGTTGATACCTGAAGAGAATGTACCGTTATCACCTTTAATAACAATAACTTTCACATCGTTACTATGATGAAAAACTTTTAGACCATTTTTTAGTTCTCGAAGAAATTTTGCTGATATCGTATTGTTGTTTTCTTTGTCATTTAAATTGATGATACCAACGTTACTTTCAATCGAGAACGATAGATTGTACCATTCTTCTCTCACATTGTCCCCCTTGAAAATGCTATAAGCAGGCTTGTAATTGTTATGTTATATGATAACATTTTTTTTTAGCTTGTACTTAAAAATTGTAGAGAAATCATTTTGTTTGTAAAACTAGATTTAGAATCTATGTTCAGTATACGATTGAAAGGGCTGTTGTTATGCAAATTTTAGAAGATTTAACAAAAGATTATCTGAAAACAGATGTTGTACCATTTTCTGTTGGCGATACGATAAAAGTGTATCAGCGTATCGTTGAGGGTACTAAAGAACGACTTCAGGTTTTCCAAGGCGTAGTCATCGGTAAAAAGGGTGGCGGTGTAGGCGAAAGCTTTACTGTCCGAAAGATTTCTTACGGTGAAGGAGTAGAAAAAGTCTTTCCATTTCATTCTCCTTCTATTGCGAAAATTGAAGTTGTTACTTACGGTAAAGTTCGCAGAGCAAAACTGTATTACCTCCGTGAATCAAAGAGCCGTATGAACAAAATTAAACGTAAAAAAATGACAAAGAAAAGTAAGGTGACAAAACAAGAGGCATAATGAGCTTATCTACAACTGAAAAAAAAGAGATCATCGAATGGATTTGGACAATTGCTCTAGCTCTATTAATTGCTTTTTTGGTCAGACAATTCTTTTTTCAACCCTATCGGGTTGAAATGGGTTCAATGACTCCCACTCTTCATGAGGGAGACTTGGTAATTGTTAATAAGCTTTACAAGAAACCTGGGAGTCTTGAACGAGGAGATATTGTTGTATTCCGACCCCCAAGTAACCAAGATGTATCGTATATTAAGCGAGTCATTGGATTGCCTGGAGAAACTGTCGAAGTGCGAAACGGAAAAGTAAAGATTAACGGAGAAGAACTAGAGGAAGACTATATATCGACAGCCACACCTAGTTTATTTGGTCCACAGGTATTACAAGAAGATGAGTATTTTGTAATGGGCGATCACCGAAACAATAGTCTTGATAGTAGAGATTTTGGTCCCATTGAGCAAAAAACAATTGAAGGTAGGGCCGTTTGTATTTTGTGGCCTTTCCGCGATTTTGTTGCCTTAGCTCATGTTCAATACTAACAATTGGACGAATGATCTTTGGGAAAACGAAAAAAGAGTAGTTTCTGATTATCGCAATGTAATTCCTATCGGAATTGATGAAGCTGGTCGTGGTTGTTTAGCCGGACCAGTGGTAGCTGCTGCAGTTTGTTATCATAATGTTTGTTCATTTCCTCCAGTTGCTGATTCAAAAGTTCTGAGTCCCAAAAAAAGATGGGAAGCTTATCAACAAATTTGTCAATCAAATGCTCTTATTGCAACAAGTTTTATCTCTCCAACGTATATCGATAAAATGAACATTTTAAATGCAACTAAACTGGCAATGCGAAAATGTATTTCACAAATAGTAGATTATTTCTTCTGCAAAAAAGACAACAACTATTTATTTTTGATTGACGGGAACCAGCGATTACAAAATGAGTATCGGGGGATACAATTAACAGTTGTTAAGGGAGATTCTTTACTTGCATCAATAGCTTCTGCCTCTATCGTTGCAAAAGTTGAAAGAGATCAATATATGTGTAAGATGGATACTATATATCCTGATTTTGGTTTTAAAACACACAAAGGATACGGTACAAAAAAACATTTTGAAGCAATTGATAAAAACGGTTTTACCGCTATACACAGACGTACATTTCTTAAAGGTAAAAAATGAAAGTAATTGAAAAACAGAATTTTGTTAAAAGTACTCTTACTTCACTGCAACTACATATAGGTGTATTGATTTTACTGTTTGTAGTTGGTTTGTGTATCATTGCATTTGGAATTAATCACCCATACTTTTTTGTATTCATTGTTGCAGGTGCCTTTATAAGCATATTTACGGGCTATTGGATTGATCAAAAGAATAAAGAGATCAATATTTGGAAAGCTGGATTAATTGGGCAAGAGAACGTAGAAAATATTCTAAATCTTCTTTCCGACGAATGGAATTTAATTAATAACTACGTTATCCCAAGAAAGAGCTGCGACATCGATCATTTATTGGTTGGGCCTAAAGGAATATTTGTGATCGAAACAAAAAATTACAATGGTAAGATTGAATGTAACGGGGATTCTTGGAGTTACACGAAAACAGGAAAAAATGGTGGAATCTACAAGGGCCATATTAATAATCCAAGCAAACAATTAAAACGAAACGTATGGGAATTGCGAAACTATTTAGAGAAGAAAATTTATGGAAAAGGGCAGCTTCCTTTTTGGATCCAGGGTATTCTTGTTTTTACCAACACTCATGCTCAACTTGAATTAAGAGATGAAACCGTAGTGGTTTTGAAAACAAGACAACTTATTCCATATTTACAAAAATTTCAAAATGAGCCTATTCCTGCAACTGAGATTAAGAGAATTATAAAGGTTTTATCTCGAAAATAGAGATGAGCTCGAAAACAGTTGGGAATAAAGGGGAGAGAATTGCTGTAAAATGGTTGGTCGATAAGGGCTATACCATTCTTACAACAAATTATTTCAGTCCCTATGGCGAAATAGATATCATTGCCAAGAAGGATGAAATTATTTACTTCGTCGAAGTAAAAACCAGGCTAAATACTACCTTTGGGAACCCTATCGATAGTCTCACCAAAACCAAACAGATGCGTATTCAAAAGACGGTTTATATCTATTTAGAAAAATCTGCAGTTCGATACAAAGATTTTAAAATCAGTTTCATCGGAATCCAGAAAAAAACGAATGGGAAACTTCAGTTAACCTATATTGCTGATGTTTTAAACTGAAGGGTTTCAATGGCATGGTAGGAGCTTCGAACCAAAGGACCTGAAGCAACATATTTAAATCCCATATTAAGGGCAATCTTTTCATATCGATCAAATGTTGACGGTGGAATATATTCTTTCACGGGAAAATGGTTTAAAGAGGGTTGTAGGTACTGACCTATTGTCAAAAAATCACAATTTACATTTCGAAGTGACTCCATAAGACGAACAATCTCTTCCTCAGTTTCTCCAAGCCCCACCATAAAACCAGATTTAGTTGCAATACTCGAATGGTCTTTGATGTAGTTTAATACTTGTAGAGATTGTGTAAAATTAGCTTGGGATCTAACATAAGGGTACAACCGTTCAATTGTTTCAACATTGTGATTAATAACCCAAGGTTCTGCTTGAATAATTGTGTTGAGTGATTGGGGATTCCCCTGAAAATCAGGAATCAATACTTCAATGCTAACCTGGGGCATTTGTTTTCGTATTTCGCGAATAGTGGAGGAAAAATGACCCGATCCTCCATCGGCAAGATCGTCTCGGGTAACCGATGTAACAACAACATACCGTAGTTGGAGTTTTTTGACTGCCTTTGCAATTCTATCTGGTTCGGTAGGATCAGGCTGGTTTGGTTTTGGGTTATGTTGTACTGCACAAAAACGACAATCACGAGTGCATTCATCTCCTAATATCATAAAAGCAGCAGTTTTTTTACTAAAACACTCGTTCTGATTTGGACATTTTGCTTCCTGGCATACAGTGCAAATTTTAAGTGTTCGGATAGACTCTGCGGTATCGGTGTAACCTTCTCCCCTTTTTTGCATTTTGAGCCAATCTGGTTTACGTATCATAAGAAGCTCCTTTGCTGGGAAAACGAAATGTTGAAAATACTTCCTGCAAAGAATGCCACTCACAATTCTTATCAAATACTATGGGAATTGTGTTTGCTAGTTGGTGCATACAAGAAGTGACACTTACTTTTTGAGATGTGTTTTTCTCAAGAGATGTCACTCCCTTGTCTGATATTCCACAGGGAGTAATCAGTTTAAAGTAGTTTAGATCTGTAGTGACGTTGAAGGCGAATCCATGCATGGTAATGGAACGGTGAACCGAGAGTCCCATAGCAGTGATCTTGTTCTGTTTGATCCAAACTCCTGTGTAGTCTTTTATTCTTTGTGCTTCTAGTGAATAGTAGTTTTTTAACATTGTTATGAATAGATCTTCTAGGTTTGATACGAACAAGCGAATACTTCTTTGAAAATTTTTTAAATTCACAATTGGATATCCCACAAGCTGTCCGGGACCATGAAATGTAACGTCCCCACCTCGACTAATTGGATAAATTGTGATTCCTTTTTTCTTTAGTCCTTCAATCGAATATAAGATGTTTCCAGCATCCCCATGTTTACCAATTGTAATAACAGGCGGATGTTCTAAAAATAGAAATAGATCGGGTAGTTGCTTTTTTTGTTTTTGCAAAACAATGTGCTTTTGCCACTCGAGTGCTAAATCATACTGGACGGTTTTACAATTTACTAACCAAATTTTTTGCATGTAATTAGCATACCAAATGTTTATTTTAAAAAAAAGATGTTGACAAATATGAAATCTCATATAAAATATGTTTCGAGTTTATTCAGAAAGGCGGTATATTAATGATGAGAACAAAAGTTAATACTGTAGAAGCAATTTGTTGCATTGGTACACAAATTACTCTACTTTCAACCTGTAATTTACCGCGGGGTTTCTGTAAGCTCTAAAGCAGATTTTAAAACCATAAAATTAACAAGCCGCGGCAAATTGCTGCGGCTTTTTTTTATGGCCTAGAAAGGAGGGTTGCTGATGAAAACAAATCAGATACCCATTATGTAACCCTGTTGTCAAGTGTACGAAAATTACACAGAAAGGAGGATCAAAGATGTTTAGAATGAAAAACAACAGAAAACAAAAAATGTATCTCTGGAACTTAACCCACTTTGACTTTGGATTCATTTACACCATCTACATGTAGAAATGAATGGTAGAAGTACTCGAGGAGAACTAACAATGGACTATGCATTAGAAGCAAATTTGATCTGTAAGGACTTTCTGCGTAAAAACAAGAAGCCTGTAAAGGCCCTTAAAGACGTTAACTTACAAATACCCAAGAACAGTGTATATGGTCTCTTAGGACCAAATGGATCAGGGAAATCCACATTTATCCGGATCGCATCTACTTTATTGATTCCTGATTCGGGCCACTTGCGCGTTCTTGGAAAAGATGTAAACAAAAATCCGAACGATGTACGATGGCTTATTAATCGCGTATCAGTTGAAGCAAGTTTTTTTAGAAACCTTTCTGCGTTCGAGAATCTACTTTTTTCTGCGGGACTCTATGGAGTCCCCCGGAGAAAAGCAATCGATCGAATTTTTTCAATTACTGATCAAATTGGTTTAGATAAAAAAAGATTGCACGAAAGAATTAAAGATTACTCAAGAGGTATGCAGCAAAAAGTTGCTATCGCAAGAGCGTTAATCACAGAACCTCCTGTTCTTCTTCTGGATGAACCTACCACGGGATTAGATCCTAGGGCAAAACTAGAAGTACAGCAGTTGATTAAGAAGATGCGTGAGAACTTAGACGTTACAATTTTATTAACAACTCACGACATGATTGAAGCTGAAAAGATGTGTGATAAAGTTGCTATCATACATAACGGTCAGATTGTTGTGGATGATTGTCCCGAGAACTTAATGGAATTACTTCCTGAAAAAGATGAGAAGCCAACATTTGAAGATGTTTTTCTTCATTTTACTGGTGTGGATTTTCAAAAAGCAGAATTGGAGTTGAAAAATGAAGAAACGATTTATTCATGAGTGTAGAGCTGGATTATCGTTTGTCAATCGGAATTTCAATCTAACCAAGCGATACTGGAAGTGGGAAGTAGTATTCCTTATCTGGACAATTGCTAATGCTGTTAGTATTGGATTTATAGGTCAATGGACGGGGAGTCTTACTGGCTCTTCTTCTAATGTCGACTATCTAACGATGTATATGTTACTTGGATCTATTTTGTGGGGGTATCTTTCCGTTGTTTTTGAAGTAGTTTCAGAAACTGTTTCCTGGGAAAGATGGGAAGATACTATTGAATATACCTTTATGGCTCCTGTAGGACGATTCACTCACCTTATGAGTGTTTGTGGCTATGCCGCTTTGTATGCACTATTAAGAACAGTGTTTATTCTTGTTGTATTGACGTTGTTTTTTGACATACAACTAACTGGAGCAAATTATTTATCTGCACTTTATATTATGATAATCGCAAGTTTTTCTTTTATGGGATTAGGGATTTGTACCGCTGTACTTCCATTAATATCTCCGGAAAAAGGATCTCAGATGGTTGGGATTTTTAGTTCCCTACTCTTGATGTTTTCTGGAGTGTATTATGAAATAAGTATTCTTCCTACGTGGATGCAATATGTGGCAAAACTGTCCCCTGCAACCTATGCATTAAAGGGAATACGAGAATCCATCTTAAATGGTGCGACTTTTATGTCTCAATGGCAGAACGTATGGCCCCTTATATTGATGAGCTTTATATTTATCCCAATCGGGATTTTTATTTTTTCTCAAGCAGAAAAATGGGCCAAACGAAATGGAAAACTGAAAAGAAGTGGCTAGAAAATGATTTACTCTTTAGTTTGAAACTTCTTTTCCTTGTAGTAATAGGTGCATTGATAAAGGACTGGTTTTCATTGTTAAATCAGACCCCACAGAAATGAAATCAGGTTTCAATGAAGAATATCTGGCGATATTATCTAAAGTGATATTGCCAGATATTTCGATTTGAGCTTTTCCTCTTATAAAGAACAATGCTTCTTCTGCTTCTTCCACCGAGAAATTATCCAACATAATAATATCTGGATTGAAAGCCAAAGCTTCTAATGCTTCTTTGCAATTTCGAACTTCTACTTCCACTTTTAGCATGGGATTCTTGTTATCTTCATTTACAGTTTTAAGTGTATTGGATATTCCTCCCAGAGCAGTAATATGATTGTTCTTAATTAAGATAAGATCTGATAAATTATTCCGGTGGTTAAAACCATTACCACACTGTACAGCATATTTAACTAAAGATCGATAACCGGGAAGAGTTTTTCTGGTATCTAAGAGTTTAACTCCATTTGGGTTTGTAATATCTGTAAAACGACGAGTTTGTGATGTGATTCCTGATAAATAGGAGAGAAGATTTAGAATTGTTCGCTCAGCTCTTAAAATAGATTGGGTGTTTCCTTCAATTGAGGCAATTTTATCGCCTTTTTGAACTGCCTGTCCTTCTTCAATGTGAACTATACACTGATTATCAGAAGAAAGGAATTGTAGAAGTGGTTCAATTAAGAAAGTACCTGCAACAAAGCCATCTTCCTGTGCTTCGATTAATCCTCGAGATTGCATACTTGGTGGAACAAAGGAGGAGGCAACATCTCCATTGGGAAGATCTTCGTTAAAAAGCTGGGAAATCCAAATTTGATCCAAAATTGGTTTCATTATTTCACTCTCCACATCGAATAATTTGAATAGAAGGAAGAAAACTGTCGGTTTGTCTTTTAAAAAGAAAGGAGTGAGTAAACAGAGGATTTTCCACTGGATAGTCTAGCCTATAGTGGGCTCCTCTGGACTCTTTTCGTAAGAACGCACTCCGAGCTATTAGATAGGATAGCAGGCATGCTTCCTGATTGCCTCTTGCTGTATCATTGCCAGTGGAAAAAGAAAGTGTCTGAACAAATGGTTGTAACATTTGAATATAGTTTTCCAGCTTTTCTCCATCTCTAACAATACCAAGATAATCCCAATTTAGGTTTCTTATATTTGTAATAGAAAATGGAGCATCAGACTGAATCATGTCTGAATTTGCTGTGGAAATTGTTTGTTTTGATCTGTGGGAAGTGTCATTAATAACGATTGCTGAACGTTTTCCAAAGACAAGAGAATCAATAAGGGAGTTGGAAGCCAATCGATTAGCGCCATGGGTTCCATTGCAACTGCATTCTCCAATGGCATAAATGTGATCAACTGTGGTTCGTCCATATAAATCTGTATAGATTCCACCCATTGAGTAATGAGCTCCAGGGAAGATGGGAACCAATTCTTTTGTGATATCAATTCCTCTTTCAAGACAGTTTTCATACACTTCCGGGAATAATCTGTGAATTTTGGTTTGTCCAATTGGAGTTAGATCGAGATAGAAATCCTGCGATTTACATTTTTCACTTTCTTTCCAGATGGACTGACTTACAATGTCTCGGGAGGCCAATTCAGCTTCTTCATGATAAGAATCCATAAATCTTTTCTTGTTAGGATTCAAAAGAACAGCACCTTCTCCCCTTATTGCTTCAGACATTAAAAGGGTTTCAAAACCGGGTTTTTCAAAAACAGTTGGATGGAACTGTACAAACTCAAGGTCAGTTAATCCTATGCCTGCACTGTAAGCAATCGAAAGCATATTTCCAAAAAAACTGTCATCGCTAGTATTTCTTTTAAACATACCAGAGTACCCACCAGATGCAATCACAAGAGAGTGTCCATAAAGGGTTTGTTTCTTTGAGTTATCCGAAATAACTGAAACAGACTGAAACCCATCTTCTGCTACATTGATTTCCTGGATGGCAGTATGATCCATAAAAGTAACATTATCTAGCTGAGATACTTTTTCGAATAAGAAGTTAAAAATTGCAACTCCCATTCTATCACCTTGTGCATGTAGAACGCGTCTGTAACTATGGCATCCTTCTAAGCCAAGGTTGTAAAAGCCAGTATCCCGATTTGTATCAAATAGAAAGCCAGCTTCAGATAATTCCTCAATTCTTTCAATCACTTCATTAGTTAAAATCTGAACTGCTTTTGGATTGTTTAAACGAGCTCCTGCTTTAAGAGTATCTTCAAAGTGTGATTCAGGGTTATCAGGAGAATATACCGCCGCCGCCATGCCTCCCTTTGCTTTTCTTGTGTTGCACTCAATAAAACTATCTTTCGCAATCATCAACACTTTTTGCGATGGGTGCAGGTTGAAAGCAGTAAATAGACCACTTATGCCTGTTCCAATAATAATTACATCAAAAGTATCCGTTTCCAAATTATGCATGAGAGGACGCTTTCATCATATTATCAATTGCACTCTTAGCTTTCATGGCAATATGGGTGTCTAATGAAACGGAAAACTGGTGGTTAGAAAGAGAGTGGAATACTTTTTCCAATGTAACTTTCTTCATGTCTATGCAGGAAATTTTCTTGGCTGCTAAAACAAACTTTTTATCTGGAATATCTTTAGAAAGTCTATGAACCATTCCTTCGTCAGTTGCAACAAGATATGTAGAGTAATCCGTTTCTTGGGCGTATCGTATCATTGCTCCCGTTCCACCCACAAAGTCGGACAAATTTCTAACAGCGGAATTAGATTCGGGGTGAGTTATTAAAGGAGCATCTGGATGTTGTTTTTTTACATTCTTAATTTCATTGTCATCTAAAAGATAATGAACAGGACAGCTTCCAGGATGCAGAATAATTTTTTTATTAGTTTTTTCTTGTATCCAAGACCCCAAACCTTGATCGGGAATAAATATTATTTCATTGGTGGGGATACTTTCAACAATGTGAAGTGCGTTTGCTGAGGTACAACAGTAATCACTGAGAGCTTTTATTTCTATAGTGGAATTAATGTAACACACAACAATGGCATTTGGATGCTGCGCTTTTAACTTTATTACATCTTCTGGCTGTATCGATTTTGCTAAATCACAGGTTGCACTTGAGTCGGGAAGTAAAATTGATTTTTCTGGAGATAGAATTTTAGCTGTTTCAGCCATAAATTTGACACCGCAAAATACAACAATTGGATAATCCAAATCTACAATTCTTTTGCTTAATTCTAAGGAATCACCCACAAAATCTGCAATATCTTGGATTTCTCCAGGTTGATAATTATGAGCTAATATGCAAGCATTTTTTTGCTCTTTAATCTCGATAATTTTTTCAACAATATTTTTCAAAATAACTCCTTGCAGGGTATTGAGTCAACTTTAGTAATATTCATTCAAATGTCAAAAAATGTTTTCCAGATGGTATATCTATTGTAACTTTTTCGGTATGTTGACGGAACTGAATTTCTTTATTGTCTAACATTACTTTTTGTATTTGAATGCTTGGATCGAGAAAAAAACTGACCACATTGTTATCGTCTTGAAATGATCCCTCTACTTTCCCCAAGAAACCGTTTTCAGGGGTATTTTTGTGTGAATAGTATAGGTGTTGAATTGGGTGATTCGAGTAAAATACTGGTTTCCCTAGCAGGTTTAGATAGCTGGCATCTGCCACGTAATACTGCGTTGGTTTGGTTGAGTTTTTCATTATTCGAGCAAAACTGAAGGTTCCATTTGTTAGAGTTTTTTTACCTTTTGCCATAATTTTGGCATCATTGATTAAAATTAAATCATATTCCCAGGGATTATCGTTCTCTTTTTGGGTTTGTTCAACCAAATATTCTACTCCTTTTGTGGAAGATGTTCTATGGAGAGTTAACAATTGATTGGAGTGAGTTAAAGCAATTAATGTTTCAATAATCGTTGATTTTTCCTTTTTTGAAAAGGTATAGTAAATCCTTTTTTCTTCCTGATCCCAATAGGCTGAAAACCATCCATGATTTTGGGAAGTTCTTGTGGCAGAACCCGGTACTATTTGAATGAAATCAATTGGTTTTATGGAATCATCCAATAGGTCGAATATAAGAGAATTCGATTGATTGCCGATAAATGTCCCATTTGGATGGTAAATGCTTGTATACGTGTGGGTATTGTTTGAATGAAATGAGTCAAGTATAAGGTAATAGGGTGGGATACTGGATTGTGGACCTGGATTTGAGTGGATAAGGGTTCGGTTGGTTTGTACATCTGGGTGTGTAATAGCGGTGTCGATTTGGAGAGAACTATACGAAAAGGTTGGAGTAGAGAATGTGCTGGAAAAGGAAGATTTATCGATTGGACCTACACCACCGTTATACCATGATTGTGCTCCTACACCATCAATTAAAGTTACATTATGAGCAGAAGAAGATACAT
>CAYRBR010000014.1:0-24137 GCA_964422555.1 uncultured Caldisericota bacterium
GATGAGCAGACGGAAACCATAACGGTTCGCGCACAAACGGTTCCCGGGACCGTGGTCAACGCGGGCGGATACTACAACTCGCGTCCTGAATTACCAAAAATAATAACGCTCTTTTAATCTTTGATGAAGTAATCAGTGGATTCCGATATCAATTTGGTGGAATTCAGAATAAAGTAAACATCAAACCAGATTTAACAACCTTAGGAAAAATTATTGGAGGAGGATTCCCTATTGGTGCTTTTGGTGGAAAAGACGAGATTATGAACATGCTTGCACCGGTGGGTGAGGTTTACCAGGCTGGTACTCTATCAGGTAATCCAATTGCTGCTTCTGCTGGATATGCAACTCTCCAAGAGTTAAAATCATCTTCTGTTTACAGCGATCTTGAGATGATGACAGAACAACTGACTTTTGGAATTCACACAATCCTAAGTAATAAGAACATTCCACATACAATTAACGAATGTGGCTCTGTATTTAGTGTTTTTTTCACTGATGGACCTGTTAAGAACTTTAAAGATGTCATGAAAACAAGTTCAATAGAGTTCGAGCATCTTTTTAAAAATCTTTTTGACATGGGTATTATGATTCCACCTTCTCCTTATGAAGTATGTTTTGTGTCGGCTGCCCATTCTCAAAAAGATATTAATGAAACGTTAATTTCTTTAGAAAAAAGCGTGTACTAACGTAGCTAAATCAAAAAGAATGAATGTCGGTAAAGATGGCATTACGGACATGCGAGTTTTTCTTTTACTAATGTATAGGATATACTTTGAATGTTTCACCCTGCATCAGCGGCTTACATTCTTCATAATAGTATACCCCAAAGGGTTTAGCTGATTCAACCTTACCGCCCCATTTAACTTTTTTAAGTACCCTTTTTTCCCCTGAAGCCGAAACCGACATAAGTTTATTTTGTGTTATGTAATACCCATTTTGTTCATAAAAATGGGGAATATAGTCCTCTTCGTATTTGCACAACTTTTTACAATTGCTTCCATCTAAATTCATTGTATACAAGAAGTTTTCATCGTGAAGTAAACCATGCTCGCAAGTAAGAAAAAAAATGGTTCCATCACTAATTCTCATGTTTTCAACTTTACGTTTACTTATAACTGTGCTTTCTTTCTCATAATAGAGTTTTTTCATAATTGTTCTTGTTCGGTTATCAATGTAGTATATTTCTTCTCCATCTATGAAATAGTCAATCCCATTTTCACAAATGACAACAAAATCCTTCTTAATAGGAGAGTAAATATAAAGATCTGACTGTTCATCAAAAATATCCTCTTTTTCACGAATTCTATTATCGAGAGCATAGATATTGTTTTTATATACATGTAAACAAACAAGTTGTTCAGAGCTATCATTCAGCTTCTCGTAATTTTCAAAATCTAAAGAGAATTTTCTAAAACCAGTGCCATGTTGTTGATATCCATAAATCTCACCATTCAACACAGCCAAACTGCAATAAATATTCTCACGATCTACTTTTGATGTACGGGTATTTAAATCATAGATTATTGTAGAGCATCTTTCGTGTACATAAAATTCGTCTAATAGAAGAAGGGTATTGTTCGGTAAAACCCACAAACCGCCCAGGTCTGCATTACAACCTAGTGCTTCTACCTTTTTTCCATTTAATGACATCCGGTACATATAGCTTTGCTCTCTTTCTGTATCGGAACATTCGTAATAGACATAACCATCGTGGAAATATGCTCTTTGAATAAATTTTGATAAATGAAAGTACGAGTTATTAACTGTATATTTATATCTTGGAAACGGGTATTTGAAATGAATCGGTTCCTGAAATAATTGGAAGAAAAAAACCAAAACAAATATGTAGACGAATAAGGTACCAAAACTTAAATTTTTCATTTCATGTAACAAATTTTACAGTTTGACTGATTCGTTTTTCCTTTTTTTTGTGGTAATCCGTTGAATCAGTTTAAAAATTCTCACAACCGATACAGATACAAAAAATATTGATAACAAAGAAGTAACCATGCTATACAAAGCAATTTTCTCGTGATCGATAATTTCTTTGTATTCAGCATTTCCATTTTTAATTTGAATATATCCCACGGGAGTGGTTGTGATTCCTATACCCATCCCGCTACCAGATGCATTAGACGGAGTGCTAGGTGGGGTTGTAGTGGATAAATCTTCTGGATCATTTTTTTCATTATCTTTTGTTTTGCCAGATCCATTGGCAGTACCGGTACCTCCACCACCACCTGCTTTCATCTTTGCTACGGGTATAATTGTGAGAGAATCTTTCTCATAAGGTTCTCCGAAGCAAACCTTTACATTTCCATTTTTTTCGATCGTTTCCGTAAGTTGATTCATCATTTCTTCAGTATTCATAGTCACCTTCCATTAAAATAATATGCGTATATATTGTAATACAAATAGCTGTACAAAAAACTATTTTCTTTTAAAACGAACAAGAAAACAAGAATAAAATGCTGTTAATGGAATAGCCAGAATCAAACCAATGCTTCCCACTAGAGAACGAAATATCTCAGTTGCTATCAGCTCTAAATTGAATATTTTTAACAATGATGTTTTGTACGACATATACATAAAGATTAAAGGCAAAGATCCACCAGTATAAGCTAAAATAAGAGTATTAGACATCGTACCCATAATATCTTTTCCAACATTCATTCCGCTAAGAAAGAGGGCTTTAAAACCTAAGGAGGGATTTGCATTGTGGATCTCTTCAATAGAGGATGCGATTGAAATGGATACATCCATAATAGCTCCAAGTGCCCCTATTAAGATGCCAGAAAAGAGAAGTCCTCGTAAATCCACTGATAAATCGGGAGATAAGACAATTGCTCTGCATTCTTCCGATGCCATACCTTTTAGGTGAGTTAGAGAACCAAATAAATAAGATAAAATACCAGCGACAATTACACCTGTAAAAGTTCCGAGTATAGCTGAAAAAGACTTTCTCGAAAATCCGTTTAGAATAATGAAAGTAAAGACAGTTACCAATCCACACACAAATATGGTTACAGGAAGTGGAGGATAATTATTTACAATAGAAGGAACCATTATTGCAAAGATTGCATATATCGTTAATGAAAGAGATACAAGTGATTTAAATCCTTTTATTCCTCCAAAGAGAAGAAGTAAAAAAATAAAAATAGTGAGTAAAACGAACAACCAATCAATTCTATAAAAATCCGCAACATAGATGTCAACGAGCTCATCTTCCACTTCATTAAGATATATAAGAACTCTGTCGTTCGTCTCTAAAACTAGATCAATTTCTGGTTTCCCTGTCAAAGTTTGAGTAGTTCGAAATTCTTGACCCTTATATTCACCTGTCAACATACGAAGAGTAATTTTGTTTTCCTGAAAACCAGTATTGTTTGATTGTTCAATGGGTTGAATATTTAGAACTACGGCTTTGTCGTACTTTTCATTAATGTTAATCTTAGATGGGCTATTACTTCTGACATACAAATGAATACCATAGAATAAAGCAGTGCACACAAAAATAGTTAAAAAGGTCGTTATAATCGTGTTCTTGTTTTTAATCATGTCAATCCTTACAAGTGTCGTTCATTTTAAATCTATTTATACATTCTTTTCATTACAGTGCAATTCATAGTATTTAGTGTTGTATGAAATAAAGAAAATTGTAGAATAATACTATGCAAAAAACAGATACAATGCTACAAAACGGTATTACAGCCTATAATAAAAAAGATTTTACGAATGCAGAAATCTATTTTCAGGAGTATTGTAAAAACCATCCCAATGAATCTCTTTCTTACTATAACCTTAGCAAAGTTTACCAATCAAAAAACGAGCTTTCAAAAGCAAAAGAATATGTTCAGAAAGCACTATCCCTGGAGCCTCAATGTTCTGATTATTATTACCTCCTTGGATGTATTCAAGCAGACTTGAGGTTGTACAAAGAAGCTTTTGATTTGTTTACAAAATCTTCGCATCTAGAAACCGATTTTGTGGACTCTATTTATAATGCCGGGGTAATGGCCTCTGTTTTGGGTGACGTTGATGTTGCTGAAAATAACTTTAAAAAGGTACTTTCAATTGAACCTGAATACCTATTCGCTCATAATTTTTTAGCGAATAGCTATCTAAAAAAACACAAATGGAAAGAAGCAAAAAGAGAATTGGATTCTGCTTTGAGTATATGTCCAGATGATCCTATTGTACATCACACCTACGCCGTGTATTACTTGAATTTAAAGGAATATCAAAAGGCATTAGAGCAAATCAATCTTTCTATAAATAATCAGAGTAGGTTTACTCCAAAGCATTATTTTCTCAAAGCTGAGATTTATTACTATATGGAAGACTTTGATGAATCTATTAAAATATGCAACCAGATCATAGAAAGTGACCCTTCTTTTCCTTTTTCTTATGACGGTCTAGGGAATAACTATATGGAGAAGGGGGATTTCAAAACAGCCATAAAATATTTTGAAAAGGCTATTACTTTTTCCTACTCCGTAAAGAATTCTTATGAAAAATTGAAAATTATTTATAAAAAACTAAACAAAGAACAAGATCTTGCTAGAGTTACCCAACAAATGAATAAGCTTTTTCCCTCGAAAAAAGGAATAGAATGAAACCTATATACGGATATTCAAACGTAACTGAACCATTTAAGATTGAACACTTAAAGGCTGGAGAGAATTTTTCCATTAATTTACAAGATCTACTGAGTTCTAAACTTTTTAGCTTTTTAATTGTAGACGAAAAAGATTTTAGTATTGTTTTCGCCAATCAGGCTGCTCAAAATCTCTATTTGTATTCTGAGGAAGAGCTAAAAATGATTCCTTTTTATCAACTTCATACTTGTTTGTGGGGTCGAATTCTTCGTCTTTTTTCTTCATCAAAAGTGCATCGTAGAAAACACTATTATGCGCATCATATTCGAAAAGATGGCTCTGTCATTTATGTTGAGATTTTTTTCGGACCCCTGAAGAGACATGAAGAAACTTACTACTATGTGTTCATCAGAGATATTACCGAGGTAAAGCAAGCAGAGGTAATTGTATATAAAAGCGAAAAGCAACACCGTTTGCTATTTCAGAATCTTCGATATCCATTCCTCTGTGTAGAAAATACTGCTGGGGATAAATCGCACGATTTTACAATAAAAGAAGCAAATACTGCTTTTTCTGCATTAGTAGGTTCAAATTCATTTCAGAAAAAAGAAGAAATTTCTGTAGAGAAGATTCTTAACAGTGTCTTTGTTGAAAGTTTAGAGTTTACAGATGTGTTTGAAACCGTATTAAGTACGAATGAATCCAAAATAGTGAACGTTACTACCAAGGAAACGCAGAAGTACTTTGAAGTTACTATTTATAGAGTTGATGAAAACTCAGTTGCTTTACTATTTCATGATGTTACTTCTCAACGGAATCTAGATGCTTTACGTATAGATTTTATCAATACATTAACCCACGAGATAAGAACTCCATTAACTTCGATAAAAGCGGGAGTAGAAGTTTGGAGTGATCCAAAGAATAAGGATATAGTTGAAAAAGAAAATTTACCATCTATTGTGTTACATAACGTAAAACGGCTTGCCTTGTTAGTAAATGATATTCTAGATTACCAAAAAATTAGTACAAAAAACATTAAGGATGCATTCACAAAACAATCGATTAATGAACTCATTATGCAGGACTCTAAGAGTCTGCTTCCATTAACAAATAAAAAGAATATTGAAGTTGTTTATTCGCTCGATGAATCTATCCAGAAATCGTATTTCCATAAAGATTATATTTCACGTGTGCTTGTGAATCTTTTTAACAATGCTATTAAATTCACTAATAATGGAACGATAGAGTTTATTACTAAGTGTAAAGACAACAAAATTGTAGTTAAAGTGAAAGACTCAGGTTGTGGCATAAAACTGCAAGATCAGTCAAAACTATTTAATACCTTTTATAGAGCTAACAAAAAGATCCCTGGCACAGGATTAGGGTTATCTATATCCAAAAAGATTATTGAGTTTCATAATGGATCTATCTCATTTGAATCCGAGCTAAATGTGGGCACCACGTTTACATTTATGATACCCTATCTTACTGACGATCATTTACAAAGAGTTTATAGCAGTTATTAAAAACTAGAACTCATCTTGGTTTGTTGTAATAGGGATAGTTACAACCACATCGGTTCCAGTGTTTGGATGTGAATCTATCTTAATCGAACCACCATAGGATTCTACAATTTTTTTAGTGATAGATAATCCCAGTCCACTCCCATTTGTGTTTCCTTTTGTTTCTCGGCTTGCACAGGAGAAAGGCTCAAAAATATGTGTTAATTTATCTTTTGAGATTCCCATTCCTGTGTCCTTGAAAGAAATCGTAATAGTTTTATTTTGAAACATTGATGTAACTGTAATTGTTCCGTTCTCTGTAAATTTAATTGCATTGTTTAGAAGATTCAGGAAAACTCTTCTAAAAGATTCTTTCTCCATTTTGAACATCGGTATGTTCTTGTGAAGATCACAGGTTATTTTCGTTCTCTGGGTATACGCTACAGGAGACAAGTCTTGAACTACTTCTGTTATAATGTCGTTAATCTGTTCAAGAGTATAGTGCTTTACATTTTTTTGATCATATCGATGGTAATCCATAACTTGGTTAACAAGATTCTGAAGTCTAGAAATATTGCGTCTACAAATATCTTGTAAATGGATTTGGATTTTCGATTGATCCTTTTCATACGTATTCATTAAGAGAGTAAACGATTCTTTAATTGCAGCCACTGGAGTTTTTAGTTCATGAGTAGTGGTGGAAATGAATTCATTTTGTTCTTTTTCAATAATTGTTCTTTGTGTTATGTCGTGCAAAAGAGTGCAAATCCTAAAACTATCTAAATAAAAAGAGTGTATTTCATAGGTTTTTTGAGTCGTTTTATTGTACCGTATATGTTGCATTGGTTTCTTATACTCGCAAATATCTCGATATAAATGAAACCAGTACATGTTTTCTGCATCTTTATTGATCTCATTTATTGTAATAATTTTTTTATCACCAGATCTGGTAAGTTCTTTAAATGATTGATTTGATTGAATTATCTTAAAACCGGTGTATACCCCATCTTTAGAAAAATTACATTCAATAATAGAAATCCCTTCTTGCATAGTATTAAATATTGCGGAGTACATTTCTTCATCTTGTTTAAAAGAATTCATAAATACATCCAACGGATAATTAATGCCAGTAGAAAAGATGCAATCAAAAATGAGATAGAAAGAACAAAATTGCATTAAATGGGAAAGATGTATAAAGAAGGAAGGGGAGTTGGGAATGAGTTTAACAAGAAAAACTAAAACAATAGAAACGAGTAACAATAACAATGTAATAATAATTTTTGTATGGTTTCTTTCAGAAATCATACATTCGATCTTTTTGTAGATGAATAGTGACACAACCAAGATTACCCCTATAAACAAGGAAGAATACAATGCAAAATTTGTGATTCCGTTACTATCGTAAAACCTTGGGATTAGGTTTTGAAAACTCAACAGAACAATAACACAAACAAAAACAATCGTAAGTAGTCCTATGAAGAAGGAAGTAGATTTTTTGGTTTTCAAAAAGAAAGGAGCAATTAAAAAAGAAATACTTTCCAAAAAAAGAGTTAATAAATGTATTTTTAGAGAGACGTTTATTGCATCAACTAAATGGGGTTGTGGAGATTGAAACAGAATAAAGTGGTATAAGTATAAGATACCAACAAAAGAAGACATTGTACCGAGCATAAGGTAAAATGAGTTGTCTGCATATTTTTGGGTAGACAAAGCAAAAACAAATATTGAAAAGGAAACGAGAATAATTAGAAAGTCTAACAAAAAATGGTAAACGTGATTATTGTAACAAAACAGCAAAAACAGTAGTACGACTAGACCTAGAAAAAAAACCAGAGAGAAATTTTTATTCCTGCTTGTTGCCATTATCCATTCCTTATACAATTTTTTATACACAAAAATTCTACCATGTTTAGAAAATAAAAAAACTATTCAATAAAAAAAAATAAAAACAATTACTGTTGCTTTAAATTTATTATTTTGTATCCACATTTGTTAGTCGATACAAATAATGTTTCTGTGGATTTTACAGGAAGAAAACTGACAACCTCATCGGGTAGAGTGAACAAAGTAACTTCCTGGTTATAAGTCTGGTAAACATATTCTCCACTTGAAATGAACAGACAGTTTTCAGATACGTTTTCAAAAACTAAACCAGATACTTTGTTGATAGTAAGGTTCGGATACAGTTTTTCAAACGTAAAACTTTCATTAAAGGATACAAGCCATAATCCATCAAGTGTCCCGATAAAATAACTTAGTGAGGGTTGGTTTCTAACAATTTTAGTGACTGTGAAGGGAAAGGATAAAGGGTAGGATTGATGACTATGAAATGAGCCAATAAATAAACCTTGATTTGTTCCAATAAGTAATTCATCTTCTTTATGTTGAGAAAGGGAATTAACACGTAAGGTAAAAGGTAAAGATACCCAACTGATTCCTTCATTGTATGTACTATAAAGTGTAGAACTCTCCGAGATCTCATCCCATACCGAGATAACAATTCCATTTTGATTAAAGTTGGGGAGGAGAGAGGTAATTTTGTAGGTGGTTTCATTTAAAGTGTTTGGTAAGGGTACAACGTGCGCATTGTTATCGGAAAATATGTACAATTCTGTCTTTGTGTTACCAATAAAATTATTCGGGTGAGAACCAAATGGTACAATTGAAAGAAAGGATTTGAACAGAAGATCCTTTGAAAAAGGTTTCCAGTATTGTCCGTTATCATAGCTATAAAACACACCATTGTGATGAGTAAAAGCTAAAATTGGGTTAGGTTTTGATTCCGATTGACAAAAGCCATTAATAAATGAATTCTGAAGTTCTTTTTGTTGTTTGTCCCACAGTATAAAATCTTGCGTTTGGTAGAGATAATTATTGGTTGACAAAAAGTAATAAGTTTCTGATGAAGTAGAGTAGTGTATCGTAATAAGCTGGTCGCTACTTGGTAAGAGATACGTTAGAATTTCATCAATAGTATAAATGTTTAAAATGTCATTCTTTTGAGTTCCAATTGTATGGCTAAAATTAAACATTCTATCAATTTTAGTGCTAATCTTGTAATTTTTTGAGAGAACAAGTTGAGTATTCTCTTTTCCTGTGAGGAGCGAAAAAACAGAAACGGAGTTCTTTGTGATACAAAGTATCGATCCATCTTGGTAGGAGTAGTCAAGTATCAAGTCATCTAAATTAGTATCAATTTTTTCAAAAGAACTCTCTTCACAAGAAAAGAAATAAAAAGTATTGTTGTTTCCTAACATTAATAGGGCGTCTTGGTTAGGTATCTCTATAATTTTCGTAAAATACTCAACTGAGATAGGTACCGATAAAGATTTCCAACTTCTTTCTCCAACTTTATAACGATAAAAACCTTTTTCTGTACAGCAGTATATCAAAGCATCTGTAGAAAGTATAAGGATGTCATATATATAAGGTATGTATCGATTACTGAAAGAAGGCATGAGCGGATGTAAGACCTTATCAATAAATTTTTCGAATGAATTTGAATACAATTGTAAATTGTTATTTAGATACTTCCAATCAAATCCGTTGTTATTACTGTAATAAATACAATGGTTGTGGGCACTAACCCAAAAATCATCTGTTTTGTTACTAGATACGATTTTAGTAAGGGGGGATTCTCTATTTGGCTGAGCGGATATATAACTGTACTTTAAATCAGTTGGATTGTAAGTAAATAAACCATTCGTAGCAGAAAGCAATATTGTATCTTTATGAAGTTCTTGTAATCCAAAGGCTATAAACTCGGTGGGTTGAATGTCGATATTTCTTGAAATATGAGCACAGCCAACAAATTGTATCGGAAACATTAAAATACAAACCAGTACTACAAATAGTTTTTTCATTAATCTGGTATAAATCCTTTGTATTGTGCATTGTAAAGAGAATAATATCGACCTTTTTTCAGTAATAGTTGATCATGGGTTCCTGATTCTTCGATTCCGTCATCTGTTAGAACAATAATATTATCAGCATGCTGAATAGTGGATAATCGGTGGGCTATTATGATTGTTGTTCGGTTCTTTGCAAGTTTTTCGATTGAAGATTGTATCATTGCCTCTGAAACAGTATCTAAGGAAGAAGTCGCTTCGTCCAGAATAAGAATAGGAGGATTTTTCAAAAAAGCACGCGCAATCGAAAGCCTTTGTTTTTGACCACCCGACAATTTTATCCCCCTTTCTCCAACATAAGTATCATATCCATTCGGAAGACTAGAGATAAATTCGTGAATATTTGCCATCTTTGCGGCATATAGAACTTCTTTACTTGATGCATCCGGACGACCATAAAGAATGTTCTCAAAGATACTACCCCAGAAAATTATTACATCTTGCTGTACGATACCAATATTATTCCTAAGGCTTTTTACAGTATAGGAACGTATATCAGTGTTATTAATCTTGATAGCTCCCTGATTTACGTCATAAAAACGTAGAAGAAGATTTGAAATAGTAGTTTTACCAACACCTGATGGTCCAACTAAAGCAATTGTTTTTCCAGCGGGTATAGTAAGTGAGAAATCATGTAACACAAAAGGATTCTCATCTTCATATTTAAAACTAACGTCATCAAAAATGATAGAGCTTTTTTCATTCACAGCCAATTCGGTTGCATGTTCAGTGTCGTTAATTTCAGGTTTTGTATTCATTATTTCAGTAAAGCGCTGAAATCCTGCGATTCCGGATTCAAACTGTTGAACAAATTGAATAAGCCTTCGTATTGGCTGCATCATGATGTTAGAAAAAAGCAAGTACATCACTAAATCTCCAATATTAATATACTTGTTATAAACCAATACACCCCCAACACTTAACACGACCAGATTCAATATTCCGGAAAGGAAACCTGTCCCCGCTTGAAATGTACCAAGTACTTGATACGCTTTTTTCCAGGAATCCCTGTACTCAGTATTTACGTCATCAAATTTTTCTATTTCAATATCCTCGTTGCAGAAGGATTGAGTTAACTGTATTCCAGATATACTAGTTTCCAGTTGCTCGTTTATTTCTGAATGCCGCTTTCTTACATTTCGAAATGAGCTTCGCATCGATCTTCGTTGTTGAACAGCGAACCAAGCTAATATGGCTACAACAATATACACAAAGATGGTTAATGGAACATTAATGAAAACTAAAATCAAGAAACTACCAATGATCATTACAAAGGAAATAAAGAGATCTTCAGGAGCATGATGAGAAACTTCCGATATTTCTCTAAGATCACCAACAAGTCGGCTCATAATCTGACCTGTTTTCATCTCTGTAAAAAAACGATATGATAAAGTTTGTAGGTGTTCAAACAAGTCTTTTCTCATATCGTATTCTATTCTCGCTCCCATTACATGTCCCCAAAAACCAATATAATAGGCAAAACCACTTCGAAGGATATAGAAAAACACCATAAAAAGGGTTAAGAGAATAATGTTATGGATATTACCTGTAGGTATTTCCACATTTACCATTTGCCTTGAAAACACAGGAAAGATTAAATCGATTGATGACATTAAAAAAGCAAAAAGCAAATCTAGGAAAAGAATCTTTCTATGGGGACGATAATAACTTACAAAACGCCTTAAAAGAGATGTGTTTTCGTATTTATCCATATCTAATTACGATAGCTTTTCATTAAATCTTCAATTTCATGAATTTCTTTAGGGATATCTTTTGAAAGCACTTCACAACCCGTATCGGTTACTAATACATCATCTTCTATTCGAATACCTAAACCTTTATCTCGGAAATATAAACCGGGTTCAACTGTAAAAAGCATCCCGGGTTGAAGAGTACAATTTCTTTCCCCTACATCATGTGTGTCAAGACCTAAGAAGTGACTGACACCATGAAAATAATATTCAAACAGGTCTTTTTCAGAAGAAATCAGACCGATTGACTGTAAGCCTGTGGACAACACATCCTTACAAATGGTTTGTAGTGAATCAAACGGTAAGCCTGGTTTGACTGACTCAATCACTTTTTTGTTAGCTTCCAGTACAATACTGTATAACTTTGCCTGTTCTGAACTAAAAGAGCCACCAATAGGAAAGGTTCTTGATATATCAGCATTGTAGAATTCCCATTGAGCACCCAAATCAAAAAGGATTAAATCACCATCATTAAGTTTGTCTTTATTCTCCTCATAGTGCAATGTTGCTGCATTCTTTCCAGAAGCGGCAATAGTTTGGAATGCATGCCAATCTACACCATGCTTTTTCAGCTCAAAGTCAAAGTAAGCTTCCATACTGTTTTCTGTGGCACCAGGTTGCAGATTTTTTAGTATTGCAAATATTCCCTCTTTCGTAATATCAATAGCCTTTCTGGTTGCTTCAATCTCGTATTTTTCCTTTTTCATTCGTAACCGATGAATATAAGGTGAAAGAGATTTAAGTTGCAAGTAGGGGTATTTATTTTTGATGTCGTTTGTGTATATTTCAGAAATACTTGCACCCATCTTTAGATTTCTTCTAGGATAACCAGTAAACAGCATATCAATATTTTGATTTAAAAGGACCATACTAATAAATGACTGAAAATCGTTTATGTAGCCAATGTTATCAATACCGGAAACGGAACTGGCTTCGTCTTTGTGTATAACATCTCCTATCCAACGAACTTGTTGAATGTCTCTTTTAATGATCCAAAGATTCTCTCTAACTTTATCATTTATTTTCACTGCAGTGAAGATTAAGTCAGGTTCAGACATGCCAGTCAAATAGTAAAAATCTCTATCGGCCCAGTATTTATAAAAGGCATCTGCAGATTTATGTTGTGCTGTTCCCCCAAAAACAATCATTAAGGAGTCGTTTGGGATGTCTTTGTATAATTTTTCTCGATTTAACTTAAAACTATTCATTATCACCTCAGTCTTTATAGGGCTCATACCCCAGTTTTTCTAAATTAGACAAGTTCTCTCTATGTGTTCTTCTATATTGTTTTCTCTGATATGTAGCTAGACTTTCTTTGTGTAATAAGGCACTTAGGTACTTTACATTTTTCTTAATTACCCGTTTTTTCGGTAAATCTCCATTACTGTTCATGTGTCCTGGAATCAATACTTTGTAGTCTAGGCTTTCATATTTTTCAATTGTATTAATATATTGTTCAAAGTCAGTATTTTCAACATAGGGAATAGGATCTTCAATGTTGTCACCTACGTAGAGAACTTTATCAAATATATCATATAAAGAGGCAGAATCATATGTATGACCAGGGGAACTAAAGAGAGTGATTTTATCTTCGGGAAAGGCCATAAACTGCTTAAAAACTATATTAGGCAAGACAATTTGAACAACGCCCAGCTTTTGCTTGTCATACTTAAACAACTCAGACTTTCCATAAAGATGAATCATGTTAATAATGCCTGTTTGTCCAATTATTGGACAAACTTCAAATGCACAGTTACCCCAAATATGATCCCAATGATAGTGAGAATTGAAAACAATAAATGGAAGCTTATTTACATGTTTGTAAAGATGGTTTTTTATTTCTTCCATTGGAACGGGTCCAAGATATGTATCGCAGACAAAAAAATGTTTTTTACCTTCAATAACATATACGTTTGTGAACAAACCCTCAAGATCATCAAAAGTAAAAAGCCATCCTCTTGATCGTATTTTCTGAACAAACATGCTTAACTCCTTTTTATTTTTCGAATGAAATAACAATGTAAGGGGGAGAATTATCTTCAGGTTTAAAAAAACGTATATCAGCAAGAAATGCTTCAGCAACAAAGCGTATAGGAACGAATAGTCTATCTTGGTAAATAAGTGGTTCTACATCCATTTCTATGGAAGTTTGATTAACGATTGCTTTTTTTTGATCTACATAAAGAACAATTTCCATGTCTCTATCCGGAATAGTTATAGTCGTGCTCTTTTCTTCATTATTCCAAGATACTTTTGCTCCAAAGCTTTCTGAAATAAATCGAATAGGCACCATCGTTCTTCCATGCAAAATAAATGGTACGATAGACGTATTATCTTCATCAATAGGGTGGTTAACTCCGTTTACTTGTGCAACACTATTGCCAATCGTAATACGAATAATAACAACTGGAAAACCACAGAGAACCCGAACATTGTATTTTACTACTCCGCCATTCGAATCAATTACAAGAGTTCCGGTTTGCAATCCATTTTTCAGCTGTTTTGGATTTAAAGTTACGGGAATAGTTATGTCATTGCTATAAAAATAGTCTTTTTCAAGTTGTAACCAATCTGTTTCTGATTTTATTTTCCCGTATAAGTTTGTTCTCCCTTTGTTCAATATCCGAAAGGAAGCTGAAACATTCTCGCGTTCTCGGATCAAACCGAAATCAAGAATATCTGGAACCAATGAAATAATGGGTGAATTATCGATAACGATAACATAGACATAAATTTTGCTATCCCCGCCATTCGAAGTTAAATAAATCTCACCCTGGTATCTGCCTTCAAGAAGATCATTTGTTTCAATACCTATAATGATCTGCAAAGATCCGAAGGTAGGGATCATAAAAGAACGATCTGATGTAGTGATCCATCTGTCTGATGTTGATATAAAGCCAGATAAAACACCTTCTCCACCATTTTCAAGTGTAATGTACTTTTTAGAACCCTTCTGATTTTTTTCGACTACACCAAACGATATTGTGCTACTATTAGTGTATAAAACAGGTCTGTCTTCAAAGATTTTTTCTAATTTAACAACATATCCATCAATCCGGTTATTCGGATTATATGAAGCAGAACGTCCAACAAGTAAGAAACCTAGATCTGCAGCTCTTTTGACATGAAGAAAAGCGTCATGTCCTTTTTTACCAAATATTTGCTCAGATAACTTATTTCCATGCGAATCAACGTATAGAACATATCCATGGGCATTCCCATTCTTATTAAGAACATCTTCTATAGTTACATTAGTGGCACCCGCAATCATGTAACCATCTTGATTTGTGGGAATAATATCTCGACTTAAAGCAGAAGTAGCATTATCGTAATATTTTTCCCATTGTTTTTTTCCAGTTTCATCAATCTTTGTTAAGTATATACCAATTTTATCAGAATAAGCATCTGTTTCTCCCGTAATAAGATATCCATAATCATTTGCAAGAATAATAGAGTTAGCTGAATAACTATGAGAAGATTCTAAAATTTGCTTCCATAAAAACTTTCCACTCCGATCCAGTTTGGTTACGAAAATGTTTAAAACACCTTCCTTTGATATACTTTCCCCAATAATTAGAAGGTTTTCGTCAAACAATTGAAGAAGATCCTTTCCAATTTCATTCAAAGAGTAATCAAAAGTATTCTCCCAAAGGAGGGTTCCATTTTGTGATACATTACATATATAAAGAGATTGATTCCCATCAGAAGATTTGTCTTTATATCCTGTAATTACGAAGGAAGAATCGAATGCCATAATGGCGGCATATGAAAATTGATTTCTATCCGAACCAATGCTTTTTTCCCACAATATATCTCCGTCCCTGGTAATATTTATAAAACAGAAGCTCCATTTATTGGAATCTTCACAAATGTAGTTTCCGACAATCGTAACCGTATTGTCGGGGTTCATAAATGCTTTGGTGCAGGTAGCTTGTTCTGTAATTTTAATATTTTTTAGCCAAACTTCATTCCCATCTAAATCAGTTTTAAAAACAACAATACTTTTGTTCTCGTGGTTGTTAACATTTGTCCCGCAAAAAATGTATTCTTCAAAAGGAGTTTCTACAACAGAACAAATCTCAAAATTGTGTTCGGAAGAATAGGTTTTTTCCCATACTGTACTTGGAGGTTTTAGAGAAGCCGAAACAGGAATAAAAAAAGCCGTAAATAAAAAAACAAAAGAGATGAAAAAAACAAGATTCTTAACCGTCAGTTTCATCTATGGCTGTAGGGCCTCACTTTCCTTACCATTAAGAAGTATGTGAACAATCTCTACTTCCTCGAATTGTTTGAAAGTAGAAACAATCTGCTCTCTAGCATTAATTACATTACACGATCCTGAAATGGGAATGGATTTAAAATCGATCCACAAAGAGTGGTCTTTATCGTTGTAATTGATATCTTGTATCTCAGAAGTATTGGGTATGGAGGTAAAATATCCTTCAGCTTTTTCTGCATCATTTGGACCTTGAATAAGATCGGTTAACACAATTGTAAACTTGGGAATTGTATCAAATGCAATACTTCCGTTTAGTTTTCGTGGTACTTCGTATACAGTTTTGCAATCCTCTGTTTGAGGTTCAATTAACGAATTAGGGAAAAAAAGATAGTATGTGAATGAAGTAGATGTAACAACTTTCTCATTCTGCCTTGCAGACTTTGCGTGAATGGTAAATTCTTCTTCTTTAAACCCATTTATATATGATAGTTGACCGTCCTGAATGTTGTCGAAATATCCAGTAGTTCCATTTTTTAATGTAATTGGAGTATCAAAGGAAAAATATACACTCCATTCCTGATTGTTTGAATCCAGTAAATCAATTTTCTTTTCAGATTTGTATGTACGTTGAACAACCCCTTTTATTTCAACGTTCTGAATGGCATCTTTAGGGGTATTGCTTTTTGAACAGGATGCAAAACAACCTGCTATGAACGTAACAATAATATATATAAATATTTTTCTCATTGAAAGCTCCTTATATATATTGTAACAAAATATTAGGAAATTGCTTATATTTTAAGAGCAGTTAAAATTTGGTCGATTTTGGTTTCTGGAGCATTATCGATTCTGTTAATATTGTGAGCATAAATCATTGTTGTATTGATATTAGCATGTCGACCAAGTGCTTGGGCTTCCTGTATTGTTGCACCTGCCATTAAAGCTAATGTTATTGCTGTATGACGTAAACTATGTGCTGTAATTCTTCTGTTGTCTATACCTGCTTTAATCATGTTTGTTTTTACAATTCTTGATATAGATCTTGTAGTCAAACGTTGTCCGTAGTTTCGAGTACTATGGGACATAAACAATGGAGAACGATCTCGAAGACTTTCTTTTTTTCGAGTACCAAGATATTTTTTTATTGGTACAAGGGTATCGTTTGTAAGAACAACAAATTCATCCTTAGTATCTCTTCCTTTTCCCTGAATCCAGAGTACACTACAACCACCCTTTTGACGTATATCAGAAATATTGGCTCTTGCTATTTCAATAGTACGTAACCCTGTTCTAATAAGAAGATTAATAATGGAAAAATCTCGTAAACCATCGGGTGTTTCGGAATAGGTATTTTTTAATAGTGTACCAATTTGCTCCATTGAAAGGGTATCTTTTCGAAAACCTTTTGATCTCTTCATTCCTTTTACGTCCCGAGCTATATTTGGGTAAATCTTTACGCTTTCCATCCAGGCAAAAAATTTTCTAACAACCACAATATAGGAAGAAATAGTTAAAGCCGATAAATCTTTTTTGAATAAGTAATCTTTGTACAGAAGAATATCTTCTCTAGAAGGAGTAATTATCTTGTTTTTTGTGGCCCATCGTACAAAACTTCTTAGCTGCCGTTTATAAACATCAACGGATGTCTTTTTTAAATCAATACTTTGCAAAAAAGACTGCATTAATTCTTCATAGTCTCTTTCTAATGGTAACAGTGTATCTTCATTATCTGTTGCAATAGGCAATAGAAAAGAATTTGCTCTGTACTTATTATTGTTTGTCATAAATAGAATACTTCCATGTGTAAATTAGAATATACACATTATATGATTTACGAGAATAAAAAAAAGAGGGAGTAATTAACTCCCTCTTTTTTTTATTTTATTGTTCTGTATTAATACTGTGGATATCCACCGGCTCCACCAGCAGGCATAGGTGGTTCATCTTTTGGTTCTTCGGCAACTACACATTCAGCAGTTAGTATTAATGATGCAATAGAAGCAGCATTCTGGATTGCAGATCGAACCACTTTGGCTGGATCAACAATTCCTGATTCTACCATGTTTACATACTCATACTTTTCAGCATCAAAACCATGACCAACAGGTAAACCCTTTACCTTTTCAGCAACAATTACACCATCAAAACCAGCGTTATTTGCAATGGTTCTAACCGGTTCGATAAGTGCTTTTTGGACAATTCTAATGCCAGTTGCAATATCTGCATCTTTGTGATCGTGTTTTTCTAAAGCAGAAGAGATCTGCATTAAAGTTGTTCCACCACCTGGAACAATACCTTCTTCAACAGCAGCTTTAGTAGCCGCAACTGCATCTTCTACTCTGTGTTTTCTTTCTTTTAACTCCGTTTCAGTTGCAGCACCAACTTTGATCACAGCAACACCACCGGTTAATTTTGCTAACCGTTCTTGAAGTTTTTCACGATCATAATCAGATTTTGTCTCTTGTATTTGCTTTTTAATTTGATCGATACGACCTTTGATATTGTCGGTAGAACCTTTTCCGCCAACAATTGTTGTATCGTCTTTGTCTACTTTTACTTGAGCACATGTACCCATCATATCAAGTTCAACATTGTCAAACTTCATACCCATGTCATCGGATACTACTGTAGCTCCGGTAAGAGTTGCTATGTCAGCAAGCATTTCTTTTCTTCGATCACCAAAACCTGGAGCTTTTACTGCTACGCAGTTAAAGGTTCCACGCATTTTGTTAACAACTAATGTTGCTAATGCTTCTGCTTCAATGTCTTCAGCTATAATAAGAAAAGGTTTTCCAGTTTTGGCTAATTTTTCTAATACTGGAACAAATTCTTGTATAGCAGATATTTTTTTATCGGTAATAAAAATGTAAGGATCTTTCAAAACTGATTCCATACGTTCAGTATCTGAAACCATATAGGGAGAAAGGTATCCACGGTCAAATTGCATTCCTTCGACAAAATCAACCTTGATGTCGAACCCTTCATACTCTTCAACAGTTATGACTCCATCCTTTCCAACTTTATCCATTGCTTCTGCAATAGACTGTCCGATGGTTTCATATTTAGAAGAAATGGTACCAATACGTTTAATGTCTTCTTGATTTTCAACTGGTCTTGAAATACTTTTAATTTCTTTAATAGCGATTTCAACAGCACTATCAATTCCCTTTTTAATAGAAATTGGATTGGCTCCAGCAACAACATTTTTAATTCCTTCATTAACCATTGCCTGTGCTAAAACAGTTGCTGTAGTAGTACCATCACCAGCAACATCAGCTGTTTTAGATGCTACCTCTTTTACTAATTGAGCACCTTCATTTTCAAAAGGATTTTCAAGTTCAATTTCTTTAGCAATAGTTACACCATCATCACACATAGTTGGAGAACCAAATTTTCTCTCCAGTACTACGTGACGACCTTTCGGTCCTAGGGTAACTTTTACTGCATCCGCTAATTTATTTACACCTGTTACTAATTTTTTTCTGGCTTCTTCGCCAAATTCGATATTTTTTGCGCCCATTACATCCTCCTTACAATACAACTCCGAGAATATCTCTCTCGTTTACGATTAAATAGTTTTCACCATTAATTTTAACTTCAGTTCCACCATATTTAGAATAAATAACAGTGTCACCTTCACGAACGTCAAGTGGAACTCGGGTTCCATTGTCCAAAATTCGTCCATTACCAACAGCTAAAACTTGACCTCTCTGTTGTTTTTCTTTAGCAGAATCTGGTAATATAATTCCGCCTTTTGTTTTTTCTTCGGCTTCTAAAGCTTTCACTACTACACGATCACCAAGTGGTCTAATGTTCATTTATAACCTCCAGTTAAGAAATTATCTACTATTGTTATTCCCAGTTTTACAGATTTTTAACTAAAAAAAAGTATTTTTTATGGGAATGACAAAAAAGGAATAGAAATTTTAAAAAATTCAAACAAAAACAAGAAGATACAGAAAAACCAAAGCGATGTAGCAACTTTTCTCTTCTGGTTTGAATACAAGAATACATAAAGCAACAGGGATATGGAGAATGCAAGAGTAATATCTTGTAAAATTGCCGATAAGAATAGTACTACAACAAAAGGTATTACATTAAAAACAAATTTGGTTTCGAGTTTTTGTAACCCTTTATAAAGCAAGATAATACCAGTCGATGCCAGGATAGGTGCGATAATATATTGAGACATTGTTGTTGAAAACAATGGGTACAAAAACAAGCCTACAACACAGAACAATGAGAAAAATATTGAGGATAGATATGTTTTTGAACCAAATGATAAATTTAAAGAGGTTCCTATCAAAGAATTCATAGGATTTACACAAGATACACCTGAAACAATTGAGGCTAAACCATCCGACAGAAGAAGGTTTTTTGCACTACTTTTATTTGAAATGGGAATGGAAAACGTTTCAAGGGTAAACAAAGTGAACACATACGTTAAAATGTGAAACACTAACAGTGATAGTAAAGGTATGAAAAATTTATTCATATCAGCAAAAACAGATGGCAAGGAGGTAATTGAATTCCCAAATAACGAAGATATGGCTTTGAAAGAAGGTACAGCAATAAGACCGTTTTCTCCTGTGAATTGTTCTGGCTTTATAAGTATTGAAAGATTATTGTTATAAAAAATGCATACAACAAACATAGCCAATATTCCAATCCAAAGGGAGATATCAAGACAGCGTTTAACCTTTTTATCATACAAAATGGAAAACAGAAACAACCAGCCAATAATAATGCCAGATAGAATCATCCAATTCAATCTTAAACTTCCTGCAATGTTGGTTTTAGACAGGATAAAGCCAGTGAACAATCCAATAAGTATAGCAACTAAAAAAGAATAACGCACTTTCAAAAAATACAAAACAATACTAAGTAGAAAAACGAACACAAACAGGAAAATGGAGGGAGTTTTTATAGTAGCAGAAATAAAAAGGGATTCAGTTTGAAAAGGAATAATACCGACAGAAGTGAGTGCATAGAAAAGGATCATTGCTCCCACTATTGCGGGTGATGAACAATGTATAAATCGGGGCATAGAATTGATGAGCCATTTCATAAAAGGGGTAAGCATGAGTAAAAGAAATAATATGCCCTCAATAATAAAAAGTCCAAACCCTAAACTTCCGTTTATTGACAATTCCTCAAAAGCACTTGCAGTAAAAAATACGGTTAGTCCAGTACTAATACCATATACAACCGGTAATTTCGTGATAATACTTGCAAAAACAGTAAACAGGGCTGAAATAATAACCATTGCGGAATAGATTGTTACGGCAACCTCTGGTTTTAATGATAGAGCTTGAATGAGAATTTTGGAACTAACAATAAAAAAATAGGATAAGAGAAGAAAAGTAGTTAAACCTCCGATAATTTCGTTCGAAATGTTCACTTTCAAAGGTATATGAGGTAGAAAACTAGCTTTGTTTGCAGTAAGTTCATTCGTGGGATTGGTTTGTTCTTTTCTTCTCTGTTTCATCCTTTAACTCCTATATATGAACTTTAGGTTCTGGGGTAACAGCGATAACTCGATCTTGACCAACTACTTTAATTAAAGATACACCTTGTGTTACTCGACTTAAAGTGGGTATTTGTTTTGTGTCAATCTGAATCATCTTTCCATTCTTAGTAATAATAACAAGATTCATTCCGCCAATAGGAATAGAGGTACAAGCAGCCAATTTTTCTCCTTTTGGAAGCTTCATGGCTTTGACGCCTTTTGAACCACGATTCGTTTTCCTAAACTTGTTATATTGTGTTACTTTTCCGGAACCTTTGTCGGATATGCAGAATAGTAGACAATCTTCTTCTTCAATTGCCATTGCTACGATATGATCGTCTTCTTTCAACTGGACACCCTTCACACCTCGAGCAGTTCTTCCTAATGATCGGAGTTGAGTTAAATCAAATCGAACAGCTTGACCCTTTTTGGTCAGCAAGAAAATAGTATCATTTTCGTGCACAAGTTTTACATCGGCAATGTACTCCCCATCTTTAAGTGTAATTGACTTAATTCCACTCTTTCGAATGGATTGATACAAATCTGCTTTTACTTTTTTGACAATACCTGTATTTGTAACAATAGAGAAATAGGAATTTTCATCTATTTCTCTATACGAACATATTGCAGTTACTTTTTCATCAGGTTCAATTGAAGGAACTAGATAGGATATCGGATTCCCTCTCTGTTTCTTATCTGCCTCAGGTATTTTATACGTACGAACTTCATATGCTTTTCCTTTGTCAGAAAACAATAACAAAGATTGATGATTTGAAGAACAGAAAACATTATGTATTTCATCATCTGTTCTTCTAAGTCTATCTTTTGTTCCTTTCCCACCTCTCTTTTGAGTTTTTTGAGTGCTTACTTTCATTCGCTTTATGTAACCATCTTTTGACATAGTGATAATCACTTCATCATCATGAATAAGTTTCATTTCATCGACTTTATCTAAATTATCGGCTAAACCAATTTCCGTTTTTCGTTCATCACCATATTTTTTTCTAATTTCTTCGAGTTCTTCTTTAATAACAGAATGAAGATTTTCTTTAGATGAAAGTATCCATTCTAACGATTCGATGTATTCTAAAAGTTTAGACATTTCGTCTTCGATTCTCTGTTGTTCCATCCCTGTCAATCGACTTAATGACATATCTAGAATAGCTTTAACCTGAGGTTCGGTAAACTCATATCGGGCAACAAGTTTTTCTCTTGCTTCATTCGTATCTTTAGAAGAACGAATTAGTTTGATTACCTCGTCGATATTTTGGATTGCCAGTTTCAATCCTTCTAAAATATGTAATCTAGCTCTAGATTTTCGAAGTTCAAAATTAGTTCTTCTTGTAATAATATCTTCACGATGCGAAATGAAATAATCCAAAAGTTTCCGCATAGGTAGAGTCATTGGTTGATTGTCAACTAATGTAAGCATGATTGAGCCAAAAGAAGTCTGATATTGAGTCATTTTGAACAATTGATTCTCAAGAATTTTCGGGTTAATGTTTCTCTTGAGTACAATCACAACTCTCATTCCATTGCGATCCGATTCATCACGTAGATCGGTGATACCCTGTATCTTTTTTGCTTTAACTAAAGAAGCTATTTTTTTAATCAATTCAGATTTATTAACTTGATAGGGTATTTCATCAATCACATATAAAACATGATTTTTTTCTTCTTCTATATGCCCTTTGCCTCGAATTATAAAAGAACCTTTTCCTGTTTCAAAGTACTTTCGTATTCCTTCTTTTCCTACTATGTATCCACCGGTTGGAAAATCAGGACCGTGCATATGTTCCATTATATCTTCAGTAGTAGCATACGGGTTGTCAATTACATGAATGGCTGCATCTATTACTTCTGATAGATTATGTGGTGGAACATTAGTGGCCATACCGACAGCAATACCAGAGGCACCGTTTATAAGAAGAGTTGGAATTTTCGCAGGTAAATATTTAGGTTCTTCCAGAGAAGAGTCAAAATTAGGAACCATTTCGACAGTTTCTTGTGGTAATTCAGTAAGCATTTCCATAGATATTTTTGCTAAACGGCATTCTGTATATCGCATTGCAGCAGCCGAATCACCATCAACAGAACCAAAATTACCATGACCATCAACTAACATATAACGCAGTGAAAAATCTTGTGCCATTCTTACCAATGCATCGTAAATAGCGGTTTCTCCGTGTGGATGATAATTACCCAAAACTTGTCCCACAACTTTTGCACATTTCTTATACGGTTTATTGGGATAATTACCAAGCTCTTGCATAGAAAAAAGAATTCTTCTATGAACAGGCTTCAAGCCATCTCTAATATCAGGCAAAGCTCTACCTACTATAACACTCATTGCATAAGCAAGATATGATTTTCTGATTTCTGATACTAAACTAACATCCTGTATTTGTTCGGTTGTAGTTTCAAATAATTCTTCTTTTTGATTGTATTCTTCTGACATTTTAACTCCTAAATATCCAGATCGGTAACTTCTTTGGCATGCTCCTGAATAAAACGTTTACGAGGTAAAACTTCTTCACCCATCAAAACAGTAAACATTTCGTCAGCAACTTCAGCATCCTCTATATTCACTTTAAGCGGCAGTCCAAAAGCTTTGGCTGGAGGCTGGATTAACAAAAGTTGAAATTATTCA
>CAYRBR010000015.1:0-12017 GCA_964422555.1 uncultured Caldisericota bacterium
TTATCAACCTACTCGAGCTAAATTCCGGTTTTATAAAGATAAGATTCTGTTTCACTCAGGCAATCAATTGTACTTATTTGATCCAACAGGAAGAAGTGAGAAAATTGAAACAATACAGCCAGTAGTTTATAGTTCCTTTATTACTCCCTATCGCCAATTTAAGGCTATTGTAGATTTTGAGATTGACGGAGATCTTGTTTATATTCTCGATAACCATCATTCGATTGTAGTAATTGATGTCTGTACTGGTCGAAAGGTGTTCCATTTTTCACTAGGGCTTGACAAGGGAATTGATTTACAAGCTAATAACGGAAGAGTATTTGTTTTAACTGAAAACAAAAAGATACAGATATACTCTCTTTTGGGAGAGTTTTTCAGAACCATTTCATTAGACACAACTCTTAAGGATAGTTTTATCCCTCATTCTTTTTATATTGATAACGATAATCAGATTTATTTGAATGTTCAGGGAGATAGTAGTAATCTTTATGTTATTTCTTCGCAAAGTATAGAATCGAATTCCACTATTGAATTGTTCAAGCTACCAATTAAAAGTGATCACAATTTTGAGAAATTTTCAATTTACGACCATCAATTAATTGCAGTTAAACATATAAGTAATACAAAAGAGAGTTATCTTTCTGGTATTGGAGAGTGGATCGTGTGCAACACAAGTACACAGAAGATAGAGGCATCATCGGAAAATAGCATCGATTTTTACAAAGATACAGGTCGTTTTATGTTTACAGATGACATGTGGATATTGAAGGATGGATCCCTGTTAGTTTCACAACAAAAACCCTTTTCTTCCATTTTGAATCTTTTTTCTGGTAGTACATTTGATTGGATTTATTCGATTGATATTGCTGAATTTGCTCCCTTTTCTATGTATCGGGGACTGTGTTATTCCGAATTGGATGAGTACGTTTATTGTTTGTGTAGCAATCCTACCGAAACCTTTATTTTGGCATTTGATCCCTTACAAAAATCGAAATGGAAAAAGATTGCCATTCGTACCATTAGTACTCATGATGTGTGTCATTTTGTTGTGGAAGGGGAAACTGCTTATATCCAGCATGAAACTGGGTTAATGGAACTGTATTCAATAACAACCGGGAAGATTCTTAATTCTTTTTTACCGATATCATCCGATTTCCAAAATTATCCTAGTGAAATCTCCAAGATTAGCATTGGGAATAAGCACATTTACTTGTTTGACGAAAAAACAGGACAAATTTTCGGTTTTTCCAATGCAGGGGAACTCGCATATTTTTATTCGGTTCCGGTAGATGATTCATCTCATTCATTTTCCTTTAAATTGCTTCAAACAGGAGAAATTGCTTACCTTGATATTGGTATAAACACACTTGGAGTGCTTCGCGAGAATAGAATGATTGCGAAATACAATATTCCACACTTTCCAGTTTCTTTTCATTTTTCTGCAAAAAATTTCATCGTTTACGATTTATATTATGGGTATACAAAATATTCCAGATAACAGGAGGTACTATTGAAAACGATTGGAATTCTTGGCGGGATGACCCCTGCTTCAACTGCTGAGTACTATTCCGTAATTGTGGCAGAGTATACACGTCAGTTTGGGGATTATAGCTTTCCTCCAATCATTATATATAGTGTTTCTTTACAGGAGCATATTGATTTTATCAAAAACGATGACTGGGACAGTGTAGTTAGGTCTTTGATTGAACCAGCAAGAGCTCTGGAGAGAGCGGGAGCTGATTTTATTTGTTTAGCAACGAATACTACACACTATATAGTAGACAGGCTTCGTAAATATGTGGAAATTCCTTTTGTGAGTATTATTGATGCTACAGTTGAAGAAATTCAAAAGAAGAAATGTAGAAAAGTAGGATTGATGGGTACAAAATTTACTATGACAAGTACGCTTTACAAAAAATACTTGCAGCAAGTAAATATTGAAACAGTAACTCCTACAGAAGAACAACAGGATTACATTCATAGAAAGATCTTTACTGAATTGGCTAATCATGATATTGTAGAAGATACAAGAACAGTATTTAATGATATCATCTCTTCTCTTATTCAGAGAGGAGCAGAAGGAATTATTCTTGGGTGCACTGAAATTCCTTTACTAATCGATACAAGTGCTCCCAGCATCGTGTATTTTAATACACTTAAAATACACACTGATAAAGCATTGAAACTAGCTCTAAACCAGGAGGTATTACATGAGCAAAAGTAAAGTATGGTTGTGGATTATTTTAGTTGTGATAGCAATTGTGGCCGTGGTTTTCATTTTTACTTCTTCATCGAAAACACCAGAAAATAAGGATAATAATACGATGAAACAGTCAGTATCTTTCGAAGTGTTAAATGTAATCCCGGAAGTGCAGATCCAATTTCCAGAAGAAATTGTGATTAATAGCACACCTGATTGGAACCAATATTTCACGGGTACACCACCTGTAAATATGGACGACTACACAATTATTGGTTACAATATGGGACAGAAGCCAAACAGTGGTTATTATATAGAGGTAAAAGATGTGATTGAAAAGCAGGATACTGTTTTGATTAAAGCAGATACGGTTTCTCCTGGAGAGAATTGCTTAACTTTACAAGTGATTTCTTATCCAACTACTTATATTGCGATCCCAAAAACTCAGAAACCAGTTGTTTGGGAATTTACTTCTGTTATCGATGAATGTGAATAATGTCTTGTAATTCATATTCATTTCGGTAAAATTATCATGAAAAATTACGCACATTTCTCATTAGTGGTGGCCAATTTGGCTGCTGAGAAATGGAGGCGAACCACTTAGGAGGCCTATTTTGGGTATTGTTAGTATGAAAAGTTTATTGGAAGCCGGTGTGCATTTTGGACATCAAACAAAAAGATGGAATCCAAAAATGCGTGACTTCATTTTTACTTCACGTAATGGTATTCATATCATTGACTTACGACAGTCATCCGATCGAGCTGAAAGAGCGTATTTGATGATTCGGGAAATGGCTGCTCAAGGCAAGAGATTTCTTTTTGTTGGAACCAAAAAACAGTCACAGGACATTGTTGAAGAAGAAGCAAAAAGATGCGGACAGTTTTATGTAAATCAAAGATGGTATGGCGGAACATTAACCAACTTCATTACGATTCGTAAACGTGTAGATCGTATGAAAGAGTTACGCGAATTAGAGGCAACTGGTGAGTTACAGAAACTCCCTATTAAGGAATATGCAAGAGAGAAAAAAGAATTAGATCGCTTAAATAAATTCTTAACAGGTATCGAAAATATGGACGAATTACCTGATTTAGTTTTTATTACTGATACACACAAAGAACACCTAGCCATCTTAGAAGCTAGACGCTTGCGTATCCCGACCATTGCTATTGTTGATACAAATTGTGATCCAACTGTCATTGATTACCCTCTTCCAGGTAATGATGACGCAATCCGTTCCATTCGATTCTTCACTAATTTAATGGCCAACGCCGTTATTGAAGGGCGCGAAGGATACCAGGTTGAAGAAGAAGCTCCCAAAGAAGATGTTTTTGAAACTGCAAACGAAGCCCCATCTTCTGAGGAACCACAGGATAAACCAACCGAAACAGTTGAAAACACTGAAAACAAAACTGAATCAACAATTAACGAGTAAAGGAGTTACATTATGGCAACCGATATGGCATTAATTAAAGAGCTTAGAGCAAAAACAAGTGCAGGAATTACTGATTGTAAAAAAGCACTTGAAGAGCATAATGGAGATATTGAAAAAGCAGTAGAATTTTTACGTAAAAAAGGACTTGCAACAGCTGAAAAGAAGGCTTCCAGAGCTACAAACCAAGGTAGAATTGAAGCATATATCCACCATGACAATAAACTTGGGGTTTTGTTAGAAGTGGATTGTGAAACCGATTTTGTTGCCAAGAACGAAGATTTCAAAAAACTATGTCACAGAATTGCAATGCAAATTGCAATTAATAATCCTGAGTTTGTGAATCGTGACGAAGTTCCTGCCGAGAGAATTGAAAAAGAAAAACAAATATACAGAGATCAAATGAAGGATTCTGGGAAACCAGACAATATTATTGAAAAAATTATTGAAGGAAAACTTAACAGTTTTTATTCTGATGTATGTCTTTTGGAAATGGAAGATATGTTCGATGCCAAGAAAACTATTGAACAAGTTGTAAAAGAAACCATCGGAGTAATCGGCGAGAACATGACTGTAAAACGGTTCATCCGTTTCAAAATTGGAGAAGAATAGATTTTGGAATCAGAACTAGATCAATATCGTTTTCAGAGAGTTGTGCTTAAACTTTCGGGTGAAGCACTACAGGGAAAAGGTAGTTCTGGGATAGATTCTGATTATCTTAATTCTTTATCCTTACAAATAAAGAATATCTGGAATACGGGTATAGAAGTAAGCATCGTGGTCGGAGGCGGAAATTTCTGGCGAGGTCGCGATGCTTCTTCGTTTGGGATGGAACCAGCACAGGCAGACCAGGTTGGTATGTTAGCTACCCTAATGAATGCACTTTCGCTACAGGGTGTACTGGAAAAAAATGAAGTGCCCACAAGAGTTATGAGTGCGGTACCTGTCCCAAGTATCACTGAATCCTATATTCGTCGAAAAGCCATCCGGCATTTGGAAAAACACCGAGTTGTAGTTTTTGCTTGCGGAACAGGCTCCCCGTTTTTTTCTACTGATACTGCCGCTGCTCTTCGTGCTGCTGAAATTGGTGCCGATGTGGTACTAAAGGCTACTAATGTCGATTATGTGTACGATGAAGATCCTACCAACAATCCTAATGCCAAGGCTTATCAACAGATCAGCTACACAGACGTACTCGCAAAGAATCTGAAGTTTATGGATTCAACAGCTGTGTCGTTGTGTAGAGATAATTCTATCCCAATAGTTGTATTTTCTATTAAAAAATTAGATAATTTAACAAAGGTTTTTATTTCTAATCAAATTGGTACTTTAGTTACATTTCGTTAGCGAGAGGGGGAATTTTATGAATCCTGAAAAACGAGCTGTTATTTCAAATGCTAATGAAAAAATGGAAAAAACAATTCATTCTTTATCTGATGATCTATCTTTGATTCGTGCAGGAAAAGCAAATCCAGCTATTTTGTCAAAGATTCAGGTTACTAGTTATGGTGGGCATATCTATATTAACCAAATGGCAAATATATTTGCTCAGGATACCAGAACACTTGTTGTAGAACCATGGGACAAGAATACTCTTAAAGACATTGAAAAAGCCCTTGAAAAGGCAAATCTTGGGGTTATGCCTGTAAATGATGGAGAAAGAATTCGGCTCCCATTCCCTGCATTGACACAGGAGAGAAGAGAAGAATTGGTGAAAACAATTCACAAAATGGGAGAAAGTTCTAAGATTGCTATTCGAAATATTCGACGAGATGCAAATGACCATCTAAAAAAACTAGAAAAAGAAAAAGTATTATCTGAGGATGATCTAAGAAGAGCTGAAAAAGAAATTCAAGATACAACCGATTCCCATATCGGTAAAATTGATAAAGAAATAAAAAACAAAGAGATTGAAGTCAGAGAAATTTAAAGCACCCCAACATGTTGCCATTATTATGGATGGGAACGGGCGGTGGGCCAAAAAAAAGGGTTTAGCCCGAATTGAAGGTCATAAGTCGGCCCGTGCTGCTATTCGTCATGCGATTATTGCTTCTCAGGAATTGCAGGTAAGGTATCTATCTTTGTTTGCTTTTAGTACAGAGAACTGGAAACGCCCAGACACAGAGATATACCCTTTGTTTTCTATTTTCACTGGTTTTTTAATTGAGGAGACACCTGAACTTCATAAGAATCATGTAAAAATAAATACCTGTGGGAATTTAGAACGATTCCCCACGAAAATGAAAAAAGAAGTGACTCGTGCGTGTGAACTAACTAGAGATAACCATGGATTGTATCTGAATATTTGTTTAGATTATTCAGGGAAAGAAGACATATTGCACGCCGTGAAACAAATAGTGAAGAGAGAAATGACAGCGGATGAGGTTACTGAAGAAGTGTTTGCAGCGAGTTTACGAACAGGTTGTATACCACCTGTTGACTTACTTATACGAACATCGGGGGAACAAAGAATCAGTAATTTTATGTTGTGGCAAATTGCGTATGCTGAATTGTATTTTGAGCCGGTTCTTTTTCCGGATTTTCGCAAAGAACACTTTCATAAAGCGGTTGAAACTTATATGAATAGAGACAGACGATTTGGATCTATAAAGGAATGAAGCAAGCACAGTCTAAGAATCGTATTTATGTAGCTGCTGTTGGTATATTATTTCTGGCAATTTCCACAGTGTTTCCTTTGCAGTTTGCTCTCACATTTCTTTGTATTTGGATGTTTAGTGTCATTGAGTTTGAAAGGATGATGGCGCTTATATCTCGATCACAACTTTCTCTCCTTAGAACCATTATTCAAATAGTAACGAGTATTGCTATTGCAATTGTTTTCGTTTACTTATTCAATATATACCTTATTGCCTCTTCGAGTAACCTTACCACAAATTTTCTTTTCAGACTTATCCCCTCCAAAGAAGCAAAAAGCATTGCCTATTATTCCGTTCTGTTTATGTGTTTGTTATGGGCTTTATCTGTACTTCGCATTTGGTTTCAAAAGAAGAATCTTCTTTCTCCTTTCTACAGTGCTATGTATTTTTCCATTCCATTCCTCTGTATTATATTAACAAGAGTGTACTTTGGATGGCAAGCTATTTTACTTCTTTTCATCGGAGACTGGACAATGGATAGCTTTTCGTTTGTTTTTGGGATGCGATTTGGAAAACACAAAATTGCTCCCACAATTTCTCCAAAGAAATCCTGGGAAGGGTTCATTGGAGGAGTTATTTCTTCTACTGTCTGCTTCCTTGTGTTTTATTCTATTTTGCTACAGAAACCAATCACTTTTGTAACCTGTTTTTTTGCTGCAGGACTACCACTCGTTTCATTCTTCGGCGATCTATTTGAATCCAAAATAAAACGATTAGCAGGAGTAAAGGATTCAGGCACTATTCTAGGTGACCATGGGGGTGTGTGGGATCGATTCGACAGCATGCTATTTTATGCAGTAGGCTACCTTTTATTTCTTGGATTGATCTAAATGAATCCACACAGAAAAACAATTGCAGTATTAGGTGCAACGGGATCTATTGGAACACAAACACTACAAGTAATTAACCAGAATAAATCGGATTTTTCAGTACAGTTACTTACCGCAAATAGTAACGTGAATGAGTTAATTAAAAGAGCAAAAAAACAACATGTTACTACGGTTGGAATTCATTCGCCTAGTGTTACTGTTTGCTCCTCAGATAGCGATATACAAATACTGCAAGGACGACAATCGGTTGTATCCTTTTTTAAACAAAACGAAATTGATACGGTTGTATTTGGAAGTGCTGGTGTAGAGGATTACTATATCTTGAAGAAAATCTATACCCACGTAAAAAGAATTTGTATTGCCAGTAAGGAAATTATTGTGATGGCGGGAGTAACAGGTTTACTGGGAAAAGTACAGGCTCGTTGTCAGTTGCTTCCTGTTGATAGTGAACATGCGGCTATTCATCAGTTACTTCAACCGTTCTCTAAGGAATCGGTTCGGAAGGTTATTTTAACCGCTTCTGGGGGTCCTTTTTACTCGAAACCAGATACCTCAAAAGTTAACTTCGATGCCATTACACCCGAGCAGGCTATGAAACATCCTACCTGGAACATGGGACAAAAGGTTACAATTGATTCTGCTACTATGGCAAATAAGGGGATTGAATTACTAGAAGCAAAGTACTTGTTTTCCTTGCCAGTCGAAAAGCTTTCGGTTGTGATTCATCCGCAAAGCATCATTCACTCAATGATAGAATGCTACGATGGCTCAGTCTATATGCACAACTCGTGGCCTGATATGAGAATTCCCATTGCCTATGCATTGTTCTATCCTACAAAAAAACCAGTAGATACTGGCAACCAGCATTCACTATATAACTCACACCTTTCCTTGGAAATAATTCCCGTATCAAACCACCAAATTAAAACTATTTATCTTGCATTTCAGGCTATGAAGAACGAAGGGTGCTCTCCTCTTGCCTATATGGCAGCAGACGAAGTAGCAGTCAATGCTTTTTTACAGAAACATCTTTCGTTCCCAGCTATTGCTACCACTATTGAGCATGCAATAGAATGGAGTCAGAGTATCTCGTTTGATGTTGAGAATCCACTCGCTGAATACCAGAGAATGAAAGACTATATTAAGGAATACTTATTGAAAGATTAACAGTTTTGAAACGAACTTTCATTTGATTTATCTTTTGATCCTATATAATGGAACAAACATATTGTTAAGGAGAAATAATGACTTCTGGGACACTTTACTTTATGGGAATCGAAGTTGGAACTGCTGGAATAAAAACTGTTCTTGTAAACGAAAAAGGGCAAACAGCTTTCTCTAGCTGGATGAAATTTCAAACTGATACTCCTAAACCCCTATGGGTAGAACAGCATCCACAGGAATGGTGGAAATCAACCATTTTGGCCATTCAAAATCTCTTAATGGAAAACGATGTGAATCCATCGACAATTCATACAATTGGAATAACGGGACAAATGCATGGATTAGTTTTGTTAAATGGATCGGGGCAAGTTATACGACCTTGTATATTGTGGAACGATCAACGAAGTAAAGAAATATGTTCTGTTCTGCGAGAAGAGATAGGGAACGAAACAATAAAGAAGTTAACTGGCAACCGGCTTTTCCCTGGTGCTACTATGCCCAAGCTGAAATGGGTTCAAAAGAATGAACCCGATGTGTTTGCACAAATATACCGATTTGTACTTCCGAAAGATTATATTCGATATCGTTTATCAGGTGAAATTTTTACCGATGTTACAGATGCCTCTGGAACAGGTTTATACGATGTGAAGAATAGAAAATGGTCTCGTTCAATGTTGAAAACACTTTCAATTTCTCCGAATATCCTGCCTGATGTGTTTGAGTCTACCATGGCACCTTCAAAGATTAGCCATGAGGCATCTTTAGTAACTGGTTTGATAGAAGGAACTCCCATTATTTCCGGGTGTGGTTCACAAGAAGCATTGGCTGTGTCCTCCGGAATCTTCAATGAAGGTGACATTGCTGTTAACATCGGTACATCGGGCGTTGTTTTTTCGGTTACCGATTCCTTTAAACCACTTCCCGAAGGAGCTATGCAAAACTTCTGCTATATAACAAAAAATAAGTGGCATTATATGGGAGTAACTCTTTCTGCAGGTGGAGCTTTTAGATGGTATAGAGAGAACTTTGGCGAAATAGAAGAAATGGCATCCTCTCGATTAAATGAAACTACCTATGGTCTTTTAACCAGAAGTGCAGCATCTGCACCTCCTGGTTCAGAAGGGCTACTATTCCTTCCCTATTTAGCTGGTGAAAGATCACCGTACGATGATCCAATGGCAAAAGGTGTTTTCTTTGGCTTTGGTCTTCGACACACAAGAGATCATTTTGTTAGATCTGTGATGGAAGGAATTACTTATGCCCTAAAAGATTCTTTAGAATTAATGAAGCAATCCAAAATACCTATTCATGAAATACGAGTAAGTGGAGGAGCTATGAAAAGCTCTCTCTGGAGACAAATGCTTGCCGATGTATTCAACCATGAAATTCAAATTGTTCGAGAAACAGAAGGTGCTTCTTATGGAGCTGCCTTAATGGCTGGAATGAATGCAAAAGCATTTACAGAAGATTCACAGGTATTTGATAGTATGTGTATTGTGCAATCTAGTATTCTCCCAAGCGACAATTCAGAACTGTACCAAAAAGGATACCAGCGTTACCAATCTTTATATTCTTCTTTAAGAGGGGAGTTTAAGAAAATTGAATAAAATAGATGCAATATATCAGAATTTTGCTACGCAAGCCCTTTATATGTGGCAGTTGGGGTGGGCAGAAGCATCCGCAGGAAACATTTCGTACCGCTTTTCAGAACCCAATTGGAAACGCTTTATTTATCAATCACCCTGGATACCCATTGTAATGTCTGAAAATAATCCGCTGGAAGGCATAGCTGATACTACATTATTAATTACAGCCTCGGGTTCAAGAATGCGACGTATTGCAGAAAACCCTGAAGATGCGCTATGTAGAATAAAAATTAACGAATATGGTACGCACTATATGTACGAATCTTCTTCTGCCAATGTGCAACCTTCTTCCGAGTTAACAACCCACTTATGGCTTCACAATAATATGGTATTACACAAACCTGCAAACAAGGTTTGTTTACATGCTCATGCAACCAGTACGGTGGCATGTACCAACAGGAAAGACCTGCAAAGCACAGAAACCTTCAACAAAATGCTGCAAGATGCCCACGCCGAATTTAAGGCATTTCTTCCAAATGGAATCCAGCTTGTTCCAATAACCGACAACCAGCCAAGTTCCTGGGTTAAACCGTCTGTCAAAGCTATTCAGAAGTCCCCTGTACTTCTGTGGCAGAATCACGGTTCGTTGGCTGTTGGAGAAACACTAGACCATGCAATGGATTTGTTACAGGTAGTGGATAAGTGTTGCAAGCTTTATCTACTAAACAACTAAGCAATACACAATTCTAACAATAAAAATAAGGACCTACAGACTGGAGGAAAATGGATGAACTTAACAATAATCTACGATGTTCTTTTTCTTATTCTTTATCTGTTAATCATATCTTCATCAATTGTAGTCATATTGAATAGTAATAAATGCAAGTTGGTCCCGGCTCTATCTATTCTTTTTTTCATGAGTATTGCAACGTTTATTGCTATAGCATTTGTTTTTGGCATCGATATTATAGCAAGCGTTTTCGGTGTTCAGACGCAGCAATTCTATAGCATTTTGCTTTGTGTAGCTGTTGTATTTCTGTTATCCTTATTCTTCTTTAAAGTAAGGTCTTCCAAAAAAGAAATAGTGTTTATGCATATCCCAAAGAATGGGCGGAAAAAGTTTGCGAAGGCATTGAAAGAAGAATTGCATATTGGCAATACTTTTGTGAACTATCAACCGAATGCATTGACGTTTTCTGAAGCGATAATTGCAGTGAAAGAAAAAAACGGGTCGATCTCCCAACTGCTTACAATCAAATACGATTACTTAGGATTAATCAAAATAACAGAGAAGTGCTTACAAATTGTACCCATGAATGAAATTAAAGGAAAGTCATTAAAGGCATATCAGGAAGTTTTCTTAAAAAAGTCTGTTACACCCAATATAATTACATTTCTGGCGGCATTAACTGCGACATTTCTGTATATGTATTTCTTAACTAATGGCATCTATGTTCTTAATAATCCCACTTCAATGTTGTTTGCGTTTGTGCCAATTATGCTATTAGTATATGCTTCAAGAGGATAAATTGTTTTGATGAAAAGTCATTTAGCATTTATTATAATGCTAAATGACTTTTCGTTTTATTGTCTCAATAGTTACAGGATTCTATTTAAATAGTTTCACCTTACTCGATCATTCTGTTGTTAAATCTTATATAAATATCTCAACCCACTCTTCCCTTCTACATCAGCTTAATTGTCTTCTTGAAAATCTTCTGGTTTTCTTTAATAATGCCTTCGTTTCCAATAACACAAAAAGCATTTTTGTCGGTTACTTCTTGTATGGGTTTGGAGAATTCCTGTAACGATTCAGTTGTAGTTTGCAGTACCTGGTCTCTTTCCTGTTGTCTGTCTTCCTGTGTAATACCAGATAGAGCTAGTATTGTGGCTGTACTACCTTTTGTAGCTGGGGTCATGGGCATATCCATAGATCCAATAGTGCCAATAATGAACTTGGTCATGTTTTTCTTGGATTCGTTAAAAGATTTCAAATATTGATAGGTGTTGTTGTAGGTTTCCAGGGTTTTTAACAAGTTGGGATCTCGGTAGGAACCAAATAAGGCTGAACCGTTTTTGCGGAAGACAGAAAAAGCTCCATAGGCTCCCCCTAAAACGCGAATGTTTTCGTATAAATAGTTGTGTGA
>CAYRBR010000015.1:12117-22300 GCA_964422555.1 uncultured Caldisericota bacterium
CTGCTTTTTCATCGAATGATTTTTCAAGTTCCTTGATGAAAAGGAAGTAGGATATTCCTGATAATTCTTCATTTGCATAGGCAGAATGAGACCAGTACGATTGAATGCGATTCATTGCTACTGTATGGCCACGCTGTAACAAGTTCATTTCAATTCGAGATCGAATAGACTGAATTACTTCTTTTAGTCTTTTTTTGTTGGTGAACTGGGTGTTCTGTAATACTTCTTGCAGTAGCTGAAGTCCTTTTTGTGATTTTCCTTTTAGAACTTTAACAGAGGAAGAAGCAAAGCATTTGTATGTATCCAGTTCCTTTACATTGGGAATTAAAGAAGATGAGAAGTTAATTCCACCAGTGTGGATGCCAATTTCATTGTCCAGGTCTCCATAGGAATAGGAAGTGGTATCAAGTTTCCCAATTACATCTAGTAACAATCCTGTCCAGGGTAAATCTTCTTTTCGTACTTGCTTTAAATTAAACAGGAAATTCTGGTACACAATACCATTGGTGTCGATATTGTGGAAGTGTATAACGGTGTTACCTTTCCCTTCGATTTCTAAAGGTAGAGTATCTACGGTAGGTTTTACATCAGATATCTCCAACATAGGTATGCTGTTCATGTTTTCTTCCGTGTCTGGTTTTTTCTGGAACGTTTCTAAATTGATATTGTCTTGGATTAAAGCTTCTACTTCTTGGTCGGTTAAACTGTTTTTGAACGATTGCATTTTTTCTTTTAAAGCAGCTTGTTTTTCTTCTCCCATTCCAGGTTTTGGTTCTAAACTCAAAAAGCAGGTATGGGGATTTGTAAGCAAATGCTCTACAATAAAATCTTCTAAGTAGGAGGTGGTTAGTGCTTTTTTAATTTGTGCTAATGTTTTTTCATAATGAAGGGCTATAAAGGGGTCTTTGTCGTATAGCCAGCTGGGCATCACATAATAAATGCTATATACTAACCCTTTGGATAGACCCCCAAAGTCGGCTTCTCGCATCGAAAATTCACGGGAATTAATAGCTGCCTGTATCTGATTTTTGTCAATGCCAGCTTCGGCGATCTGCTTTAATGTATTGTAAACGGTTTCTTTAAAGTCGTCTGCCTGATTTGTTTCTGCATTTTTGGCAAAAACACTGAACACAGGCTGTTGAACATCTGATTCGGTAGAACCAAAAATATCTTTTCCAATGCCTTTATCAAGTAGTGCTTTTTTCAATGGAGCAGCTTCGGAGTCTAATAAGATGTAGGAAAGAATATCGAGTGTAAGGTTGGTTAATGGATCAGATGATTCCCCTACGGCAAAATGTAAAGAAAGAAATGTTTTTTCTGATGGATCGTCTTCTTTTGAAATAGAATAGTATTCTGTTTTGTCGATTGGTTTGTCAAACGGTTTCTGCAGTTTTATATCGGAATCAGGGTTTTGGAAATCAAAGTCTTTCAGGTATTCTTCGTGAAGGTAGTTTAAGTGTTCTTCGATGTTGCCATTTCCATACAGGAATATGTAACTGTTTGAAGGATGGTAATAGCGTTTGTGAAAAGCTGTAAATTCGTCTTGGGTTAAGTTGGGTATAGATTCAGGAATACCCCCCGATTCATTTTTGTAGGTTGTATCGGGGAACATAGAATGGAGAATTTCTCTATATAGAATTGATTCGGGAGAGGAGAAGGCTCCTTTCATTTCATTATACACAACCCCACTAATGGTAGGTGTTTCTTCTTTCGAATTTAACTGGTAATGCCAGCCTTCCTGCTTTAGAATTTCGGGATACTCATAAATACGAGGGTACAATGTGGCATCCATGTAAACATTCATTAAGTTAAGGAAGTCTTTATCGTTTCTGCTGGCCACCGGGTATATTGTTTTATCGGGGAAAGTCATAGCATTTAAAAATGTTTGCAGGGATCCTTTTACTAGTTCCATAAAGGGATCTTTTACGGGGAATTTGCGACTTCCGCATAAAACTGAGTGTTCCAAAATGTGGGGAACACCAGTGTCGTCAGGAGCGGGGGTTCTAAAACCAATGAAAAATACTTTGTTGTCGTCTTCGTTACTTAAGTAAACTACTTTTGCTTTGGTTTTATTATGCTCAAAATAATAACCGGTTGTTTTTAGTTCAGGAATCTCTTCTTTTTTTATTAGTGTATAGTTTTGTAACATAGCCACTCCTTGTTTGTTTGTGAAAAATACATTCTTATTGTATGAATTATTCTAGTAATACTGTAACGAAAGCGTGAATCTTTTCAAAAAAAAGTACTTAGAAACAGTATAATTTAAACATGAGTTTACGTTTTTTATTTGCCGATGCGGATATGTTTTTTGTTTCTGTGGAATTAGCTCTTAATCCAACATTGAAGGGTTACCCTGTTATGGTGGGGGGTTACAAAGGGCATGGGGTTATTAGTGCAGCTTCTTATGAAGCAAGACAATTTGGCATTCATTCGGGGATGTCTGGGTACAAAGCTCATTTGCTGTGCCCCAATGGTATATTCTTGAAAGGACATTACAGAGAGTATTCTAGTTACTCTGATCGAATGTTTAAAATTTTCCAAAAGTATTCACCCGATGTGCATGTGCGTTCCATAGATGAAGGATTTATTGAGATATCTTCGTGCTTAAACTTGTTTGGAGGGGAAGAGCAGTTAGCTTTAACCATTAAAAATGAAGTAAAAGAGAAACTAAAGATTACTATATCGGTTGGTATCGCTAGCACCATTACATTAGCTAAAATGGCATCAGAAGAAGGGAAGCCAGATGGATTAACTATCATTCCCGAGGGAGGCCAGCAAAACTATTTACAAGATCTTCCCATTGGAAGAATTCCTGGTATTGGGAAAAAAACACAACAGATTTTTCATAAAAAGGGAATTTTCTATATTGGAAATTTGTATAAATACAACACAAAAGAAAAACTGGTGAATGCCTGTGGATCCTTTGGGAACTCGTTGTGGTATTTGTTAAACGGGCAAAGTCATTATCAAAAGAAAACCCCTTCGAAAAGGAAGTCTATTAGTAATGAAAACACATTTTATGAAGCACTACTTGATCGAACTGCTGTAGAAAAACAGGTAATGCGGTTGTCAGAAAAAGCCGGATATCGTTTGAGAAAAAAAGAGTTGAAAGCAAAAACGGTGTATGTAAAAATTCGATACAAAGACTTTTCAACCATTACTAGAAGAAAAACATTGGGGCGATATGTTGAAAGCGACAAGGATATTTTTCAGGTCGCATGGAGTTTAGTGGAAAGAAACATAAAAGCTCCGATTCGGCTAATTGGTGTAGGATTGTCTTCCTTGCAAGAAACAGAAGATTTGTTTTCTTCTTTGTCCAAAAAAGATCGCGATTTTTATAAAGCACTGGATGTAGTAAGAGAGAAGTATGGAAGAAGAAAAATATATCATGGAAATTGATATAGCCAAAGAATAGTTATTAACAGGAGTGTATGATGAAAAAAATAGGTAGTATAGTAATTGTATGTGCGCTTTTATTAAGTTCGTGCACAGCTGAAAAAGACAACCATGAAAATACTTCGTGGGAGGCTTCTTCTGTGAAAACAATAGCGAGTCAATTACACGCTCAAATGCAGAGTATTGCAGAATCATCTGAAAAGGGTGGATATGCCATTGGATTGATACAAAATAACAAGGTGCAGTTGTTGAAGGGTTATGGAAAACGTGCTGATGAAATGAACGTAACCAAGGACACTGTTTTTCAAATTGGAACATCTACCCATCTTTGTACCTCTTTGTTAACCGGTTTAATGGTAGATTACAGACAGCTAGAATGGAACTCGAGAGTTCAAGACCTGTTGCCAGAATTTAAGCTTTCCCAGGAATGGGTTTCAAATTCGATCACAATAGACGATATATTGCTTGAACGATCTCCTTTGCCTGCAAATGCAGGATCTTTTCTGCCTATACTGGGATTTGATCAAGAGTACATTTTTTCAAACTTGAATCAATTCAAAATTAATACACAATTTAGAGAAAAATATAACCCGGTTACTATTCTGTCCATTCCTGAAACACGTGTAGTAGAAAAAGTAATGAACGATTCCTGGGAAAACATTCTTCGAGAAGAGATAATGGATCCAGCTTCTGTTAACCTAACGATTGGAACCACCGAATATTACAACCAGAAACAATTTGTTTATCCTTGCTACCAAGAATCTGACGAGAAGATTGTTCAGTTCCCCATAGGCAGTACAGTTATGATGCAAACACCAGATATCTTGGATTCCTCCTTGGGAGTGGGATTGGATATTCAAAATGCCCTTGCTTTGATTCAACTGTATTGCAATAAAGGTGGAGTGTCGGGCGATGAGAGAGTTCTTTCTGAAAAAGTAACCAATGAATTGCTGCTGCCAATATATCGAAAAGGAAAAGGTTTGTTCACCGACAATGCTTTTGCTACAAGAAGTGGGTTTACCTGTGAAATGGTAGAGGGAAATACAATGTACTGGTGTGTAGGCTATGGGTATGGATTCCAAAGCTTCTTTTTAATGATACCCGATAAGCAGATTGGTCTTGTGTTGCTTACAAATGTTAGCTACAACAACGATTGGGTAGATTGTGCCAATACATTTATGCGGGGGATATACAATGTGGAACCGTTAGTACTTTCGCAGACTTCTCAGGTTTCCGACGAAGTTCCATTGCGCTTAATGATCGATCCTTTGCCAGTTGAAGCGTATGTTGGAAGGTATCAACACACGCTGTATGGCGATATACCCATAGTGAAGAATGGGGGAAATTTAGGATTGATGTTGGGGCAAAATGGAGAATATCGGCAACTAACTCATTACAATGCCGATGTCTATTATTTTTATGATCCAACCATACTGGCCTCGAATGTGTATGTGTCATTTCAACGGGATGAGAATGATGCTATAACAAGTTGTACTATTGATTACATGAAAGATACTCTTAGTCCCTTTTTCCAGCGAATTCCTGAAGAACCTATGCAATGAGCACGGAAGTAACTACTACCATTACTATTTCTGTTCGGGAGTTGGTTGAATTTGTATTTAAAGAAGGAGACCTTTTTGGATTTACCGCATCTGTATTATCTATGCAAGAGGGAATTCAGGTTCATAAGAAGCTACAGGTAGACGCTCAGGAGCAAGATGAAAAGTATTTGGTTGAAATTCCATTAAAAGGGCTTTTCCAGTATGAGTCGATTCGGTTTCAAGTTACAGGGAGAATTGATGGGCTTTCTATCAAAAATGGAGTCTATTTTGTAGAAGAAATTAAAAGTACAATTATTCCATTGGACTCTATTTCTGAAAGCTCTTTTCCAGTGCATTGGGCACAGGCACAATGCTATGCATTTATGTATGCAAAAGAGAACGATCTTCCTAAGATGAATGTAATACTAACATACTATCAGAAAGAAACAGGTGCGATTCGCAAATTCACGAAACCGTTTTCAGTGCAGGCACTTGAAAAGTTTTTTTATGACATCCTTGCTAATTATGCAAAATGGGTTTTTCTTGATGCAAAATGGAAGTCTATTCGAAATGCTTCCATACACAACATGTCTTTCCCTTTCAATACTTATCGAAAAGGACAACTCGAGTTAATTGAGTCGGTGCAGAGTGCTACAGAAAATGGAGATGTTCTATTTGCACAAGCTCCTACTGGAATTGGGAAAACAATGGGCGTGCTGTATGGAACCATCCAAAATATTGCGAAAGAAAATATCGACAAGATTTTCTACTTAACCGCTCGAACTCCTGCAAGAGTAGTGGCTGAAAAAGCATATACACTATTAGAAGAAAGTGGACTTCAATTGAGAAGTATTACCCTAACTGCGAAAGAAAAAGTGTGTCTTATGGGATGCTCTCGGTGTATACGCGATGAGTGTCCTTATGCAAAAGGGTATTACGATAGAGTAAACGATGCCAATTTGGAGTTACTTGAAGGGGGTACTTGTTATGGAACAGATGAAATTGTAACAATCGCTCAAAAATTCAAGGTATGCCCGTTTGAATTTTCCCTGGATGTATCGTTATGGTGTGATTGTATTATATGTGACTATAACTATGTGTTTGACCCAAGAGTGTATTTGAAGCGATATTTTTTTGGAAACAATGGAAATGGAAAATATGTGTTTTTGGTGGATGAAGCTCATAATTTGATAAAACGCTCACAGTCTATGTTTTCAGCAGTCGTACATGAGTATTCTGTGCAAAAGGCCTTTCGAGATGCTACTGGAAAAGAGCAAGACGATATTGCCTCTGCAGTAGGGGCTATTGTAGGCTTGCTCGAAGATGAAAAAAGTAAAATGGAATTAGAAGAGAAAAACTATTCGTATAGTGAAGATATACCTGACCAATTTCTGGCAGGAATTGACAACGCATATCAAGATCTTAAAAAAGCAATCGAAAAGAAAAGATTTAAGGGGATTACTGACTCAGTGTTAGATTTACTGTTTGATTTACAACATTTTTTAAAAATGCAGGAATTGAATAGTTCTCAGTATTGTTATCTTGAGATGTGTAACCAAAAAAAACAAATTCAATGTAAGCAGTTTTGTATGGATCCTTCTACTATATTGCAAAACCACTTGCAGAAGGCGTATTCAGCAGTTCTTTTTTCAGCTACACTTTCACCTATGAAGTATTTTACCAGAATGTTAGGGGGGACAAGAGAATCGGTTCAATTTATGACTACGTCACCGTTTCCTAAGGAAAACCTAAAAGTGTTTATTGAAAATGAGATCGAAACAAAATACAAGGAACGACATCTTTCCTATGAAAAGATAGCTATTTATATTCGATCATTTGTGGAATCCAAGAAAGGGAATTACCTGGTGTTTTTCCCGTCTTATGCCTATATGAATAAAGTGTACGAATGCTATCAGTTGATAAAAGATAAAACCACCTGTTTACTACAGAAACCCCAAATGAACGAGAAAGAAAGAACAGAGTTTTTAAAAGCGTTTTCCTTTCAACATGGAAGACCATTAGTGGGGTTTGCTGTAATGGGAGGAATATTTGGCGAAGGAATTGATCTGGTGGGAGATCAGTTGTCGGGAGCTATTGTTGTTGGAGTAGGTTTACCGGGAATTAGCCTAGAAAACATGGTTCTAAAAAAATACTTTGATGACAATGATGAATCTGGTTTTGGATATGCCTTTGTTTTCCCTGGTATAAATAGAGTTTTACAGGCTGTTGGGAGGGTAATCAGAACAGAAGAAGATGAGGGCGTTGTGTTACTAATAGATAAACGATTCGACCAGCTACAATATAGGAACCTGTTGCCTGAAGAATGGGGATATGTTCCTGCGATTCATAACCCCGACTTACTAAAAAGCCTCTTGATGGCTTTTTGGAACCAATCTTCCCAATCGTCTAAGTAACAAACTCTGGAAAATTGGTAGTTTTGTAGACTTACGGGATACCTATGCGCATAAAGTTAGATGGGGGGCTATAGGTTTTTTCTTCCGTCCCAAACTTACTTTCTGTTTTAATGTATGAGCAGAAGTAAAAAATGTAATCTCCTGCATAGGGTATATCAATCTCAATTTCATATTCTGTTTCAGACGTAGTATCAATATCGTTCCATTCTTCTGGAACCCCATCGTTCCATTCAAACAACGTGAAACCTTCTGCCTTGTAGGGGTACGAAAAACGGAAGATAATTTTTGAATCAGTTACCTCGTATGTAACTTTTTCAACTGATAGGGGTGGATATACTGGGATTTCAGCCTTTACAGCATAGGATTTAATGGTTCCACCTTCTCCATTAATTGCAATTTTGTACCAATAGGTTTCTCCTATTTCAACGTCTCGGTCTGTCCAAACACCAATATTTCTTTCTTCCTGAGAGAATATAACATCGTAAGAGCCTAGAGAAGACTTTCGAAAGATCTGTAAAGCTCCGGGCTCAGTAGTATTGTCTTTCCAAAACAGCTGTACTCCATTTTCAGATACATTCTCAATTCCTACCATGGTTGGAATAATTGGACATTCACACAATTTCCGAACATTATCGAATAATACGGGGTAGAATTCGTTGAAATTCTCATATAAAAAGCGATTTGATTCATAGATAGAAAGCCAGTCAGTGATGTAATCGATATAGACAAAAAATTCTTGTATATCAGAGCTTCTCTGTACTGCTGCTTCATCTTTTCCGTATTCTTCTAATGTAAAACTAAGCGACACTCCTCGAACAATGTGCTCAATTAAACAACTTTGCCAATTCAATATTCGTTGGTATCGCATTTGAGTTGTAATGGGTTTAATTAACTTATCGGTTGAGGCTATACTTGAGCGGTGCTCATAAATGATGGGGTTTACATAGGCATAACTAAAACTAATTAGTAATTGTCTATGAAGTTCGTCGGGTCCCGACCAATAGGGTTTTTTAGTTTCTTTCTTTTCGTCCACATCATAAGGGCCAATTAGAGCAAAATATTGATTGTCGACATGGGTTCCATACCCTTTTTCGCAAAACAGAGCTACAACAATAAGTTCATAATGGCGATCGGTATATCCAAAATAATCTTCAAGCATGCCAATTGTATTTTTGGTGCCTAATTTCTTCTGTACACGCTCGGTAATTTCCTGATAAAACTGGCTGTGTGAGTGGTAGAAATCCATGAAGTCAGATTCCTTGGCAAAATCGCGTAGCAATTCTAAAAAATCATTTAGATTTCTTTCTCCTCCCCCTTTGTCAATAATTTCTTTTGTAAATGGAGTTTGTATTTTGAATTCAGGAGGATCTGATAAATGAAGCATAAAAGTGGAAGGGATTTCTTGGGAAAATCCATAGTTGTACCACATAGTGCTGAACATAGTGATGGCAGGATGTCCATAGTATTTAAAGAAAGTGCCTTGTACTTCTCGTAAATAGTCAAACTCTAAATCAGTCATAGGCCAGGCACCGATCATCATTTGCATAATAGAGATTAATTCTATGCGTGGATCAGATGAAACAAGAACTTGTTTTTTATTGCTGTTAATTGGGTAACGAGATGGATTATCAAGTGCATATGCATGTGGATATTGAATGCATATGCTAGTAATGCAGATAATCGAAAAATATGCTATCCATTTTTTTAATCGGTTTTGCATTGTTGCAACCTCATAATTCTCTTAGTAATTTTCTTAAATAGAATTTGTTTTTTACGTAGGTTCATTTTTCTTTTTTACTCGCTAAAACAGAAAGCTGTTCTTTTATTTTCGTTTTTACTGCTGCTGAAAGGTGATCTGGATCGTTTTCAGCAAGTTGGAATATGTCCACCCATCTTTGAATGGATGTATATTCTCCATGATTATAGATACTACTGCACAAATCTTCTTCCATAACATGAAATGTTTGCTTTATCGATTTATTTTCAGCGTAGTTGGTTTCGACACTGTGATACACCAGTACACCGTCGCTAATTTCTTGTGAAAAGTCTGTACTCATAACTTCTTGAATAACATTTTGAAGTAGTGTACAGGTATCACATTTGTCTTCGTGATGGAATTGTACAATTTCTAAATGAGGCTCTGGTGGATTGTCAGTTTCCCAGATAACGGGGAAATAGGTTTGTGTGCGATGTGATTCTGGAACGGCAGATTGACTATTGGCATCGCAACCAACGAAGCCAACACAGCAAAGGACAAACAAAAGTATTGGAAAAACAAGTTTATTTCTATTCATACTTACCTCAGTATATTTATATCACAATCTTGGTTTTAAATTGTAACGAACCTGTAAATTCATTGAATTTTATACCTCGCTTCATACAATCTTGTTATATCTTTAATAACCATGGGGGATGTACGTATGAATATCGGGATAAACGGTTTTGGTAGAGTGGGTAAGCAAATTTTGAAAGTTTTACTTCAGAAGTATCCTGAAGTAAACATAGTTCAGATTAACGACCTGGCCAATGGCGAAGTTTTATCTTTTTTATTTAAGCATGATACTGTATATGGCACATATCCTGAACCAGTATCATTTGATAATGGCACATTGTTAATTGGTAACAAAAAAATTAAAGTAACACATGAAAGAGATTTAGATTCTCTAAACTGGGACGATTCTATTGATGTTGTAATAGAAGCCACCGGTATTTTTAGAAAAAGAGAACTAGCTTCGAAACACATAAAGAACAACGTCAAAAAAGTAATTATTACAGCACCATCGCCGGATGCTGACTTAATGATTGTCATGGGTGTGAACGGAAACCAATACG